>DASVIK010000139.1:0-2240 GCA_036382135.1 Candidatus Limnocylindrales bacterium
CGCCGGGTCCGAGAGCCAGCTGACCAGGGCGGTCCGCACGGTGGGGCCGACGCCCATGATCTCCTCGAAGCGCTCGGGCACGGTCGAGGCGGTCTCCCGCAGGAACGCCGCCACCCGGGCGAACCAGCCGTCGGCTCCGCCCATCGGCTCGTCGTCGCCCGGTGGCAGGACCTCGGTCAGCCAGGTCACGAGGTCGGCCGCGGTCTGCCAGCCGACCTGGGGGATCCCGAGGCCGTTGAGGATCCGGCCGAGGGGCCGCTTTCGCGAGCGGTCGATCGAGCCCGCCAGGTTCTCCGCGCTTTTGCGGGCGAACCGATCGAGCGACTCGAGGTCCTCCACCTTCAACCGGTAGAAGTCGCCCCGGGTCTTGACGAGGCCCCGCTGGAGGAGCTGCTCGAGGACCGCCCAGCCGGCACCTTCGATATCCATGCCGCCGCGGCCGGCGAAATGGGCGAACTCCTGGGCGACCCGGGCCGGACAGGCGAGGTTGGGGCAGTAGTGGCGGACGGCACCCTCGTCGCGGGCGATGGGCGTGCCGCAGACCGGGCAGGTCGCCGGCATCTCGAACTCGCGCTCGGAGCCGGTGCGGCGCTCGACGATGGGCCGGACGACCTCCGGGATGACGTCGCCGGCCTTCTGGAGGACGACCCAGTCGCCGATGCGGAGGTCCTTGCGGCGGACCTCGTCGAGGTTGTGGAGGGTCGCCCGGGCGACGGTGGACCCGGCGACCTTCGTCGGCGTCAGGTGCGCGACCGGGGTGAGCGTCCCCGTCCGGCCGACGTAGGCCACGATGTCCTCGAGCACGGTCTCCACCTGCTCTGGCGGGAACTTGTAGGCGATCGCCCAGCGAGGCGCGCGACTGACGATACCGAGTCTCACCTGCTGGTCGAGGCGGTCCACCTTGACCACCACGCCGTCGGTCTCGTACGGGAGGTGGTGCCGGGCCTCGCGCCAACGCTCGGTGAAGGCGATGACGCCATCGATGTCGAGGTCGGCCTCCCGATCCGGGTTCACCGGCAGGCCGACCGCCGCGAGACGCTCGAGGGCCGCCGACTGGCTGTCCACGCGGCCGGCGCCGGGCGGCCCCGCCGCGTCGGCCGGGTCCTCGAACAGTCCGACCTGCTCCCCCTCCCCTTCGAGGAGCTGGTAGAACCAGGCCGACAGGCGCCGGCTCGCCGTCACGGCCGGGTCCAGCTGACGGAGCGAGCCCGCGCCGCTGTTGCGGGGATTGGCGTACAGCGGCAGGCCCGCCTCCTCGCGCTCGGCGTTGATCCGGGCGAACTCCGCCTTCGGCATGAACACCTCGCCGCGCGCCTCGAGCGTCGCGCCCTCGCGCAGGCGGGCCGGGATGACGGCGATCGTCCGCAGGTTCGCGGTGACGTCTTCGCCGGTCGTGCCGTCGCCGCGGGTCGCACCCTGGACGAACCGCCCCCGCTCGTAGCGCAGGCTCACCGCGAGCCCGTCGATCTTGAGCTCGGCCACGTAGCGGAGCTCGGGCGCGGGCTCCGGGGAAGGTGGCTGGCCCAGGCCGCGCCGCACGCGGGCATCGAACGCCCGCAGCTCGTCGTGGCTGAAGGCATTGCCGAGCGACAGCATCGGGCGACTGTGGGGCACCTCCGCGAACCGCCCCGACGATCCGCCCGAGCCCACTCGCTGGGTGGGCGACTCCGGGGACCGGAGCGCCGGGAACGCGGTCTCGAGCGCGACCAGCTCGCGGAACAGGGCGTCGTAGTCGGCGTCGGCCAGCTCGGGTGCGTCCTCCTCGTAGTAGAGGCGGTTCGCCCGGTCGATCGCGGCGACGAGCTCCCCGTGGCGGGCCGCCGCGTCGTCGGGCCCGCGCGCGGTGGCGGCCTCGACGAGCGCCGGATCCACGGGCACGAGGGTCATGACGGGTTCATGGCTCGGACGGCGACGTCAGCGGACGTGCGCGCGGGTGATCGCGCCGAGGGTCGGCGCACCGAGGAGCGCGAGGGTGACCTGGAGGTCCTCCCGGAGGAGCTCGAACGCGCGCGAGACGCCCGACGCACCGCCGGCGGCGAGAGCCCAGAACATCGGCCGGCCGATCAGCACGCCGCGGGCGCCCAGGGCGAGGGCGATCGCCACGTCGACCCCCCGACGGACGCCGCCGTCGACCCAGACCTCGGTCCGGCCCGCCACCGCGGCGACGACCTCCTCCAGGGCGTCGATCGGCGCTCCCACGCGGTCGAGCTGGCGGGCGCCGTGATTGGAGACGACGATCC
>DASVIK010000140.1:0-9090 GCA_036382135.1 Candidatus Limnocylindrales bacterium
GCCATCTCGGGCCGCGGAGGGCGGTGAGCGCGGGCGCCCGTGCTCAGCGATCCTCCTCCGCGGCCGATCCGGGCCCCCGGGACCGCCCCGAAGCTGGCCTCGAGACGCTACGGCGTGCATCTGGCCGGTTCGGCCGGGCCACGCCGGCCGGCCCACTGCGGCCCGGCCACGCCGCGCCGAACCCGGGCACCGCCGCGGCCGAGCCCGACCGGCGCCCGCGGGACGGTACACTCAGCGGACAAGATCTCCGGCCCGGAGGCCGGCCCGATCACCCTGCCCGGAGGAACCCTTGCACATGCACGTGCGCGTTGTCACGGATCAGCCATGGGAGGTCGCCGCGGACGTCCTCGCCGTTCCCTTCGTGGGCGAGCTCGCGTTCGACAGCCAGTGGGCTGAGCTGGACCGGCGGACCGGCGGGGAGCTCAAGGCCCTTGTCGCGTTCGGCGAGGTGAGCACCAAGCAGTTCCACTCGACCCTGGCTCGGGCCGGCGACGTGCCGGCCGCCCGCATCGTCGCCGTGTCCGCCGGCCCGGCCGACGGCATCGACCGCGAAGCGATCCACCGGATCGGCGCGTCGATCGAGCGACGGCTCGGCGGCCGGACCGTCAACAAGCTGGCGATCTGGCTGGCGGACCTGCCGGACCATCTCGCCGGCGGTGCCGAAGCCGTCGCGGAGCTCCTGGCCCGCGGCGTCGTGGAGGGCACATACGAGCCCCAGGCCATCTACCGCGAGACCGTCGAGTCCGCGCCGCCGATCCTCGACGAGCTCATCCTCGTCGCGCCCGGTGCCGACGTCGCGGCCCTGACCCGGGCGGCGGAACGTGGCCGGATCGTAGGCGAGGGCGCGAACACCGCCCGCACGCTCGCCAACCGTGCCTCCAACGACGTCAGCCCGACCGTCCTCGCGGACGAGGCCCGGGCGATCGCCGAGCGCAACGGGCTGTGGATCGACGTCATCGAGCCCGACCGCGCCCGCGAGCTGGGCATGGGCATGTTCCTCGCGGTGGGCCAGGGGAGCGACAACCCACCCCGGATGATCGTCATGCGCTCCGGGGCGGAAGGCCAGAAGGACGCGCTGGGTCGGCACCTCGCGATCATCGGCAAGGGCGTGTGCTTCGACTCCGGCGGGATCAGCCTGAAGCCGGGCGACCGCATGGAAGAGATGAAGATGGACAAGACGGGCGCCGCGACCGTGATCGCGGCGATCGAGACCGTCGCCCGGCTCGCCCCCGGGACGCCACTCCTGGCCGTCGCGCCCGCGGTCGAGAACATGCCCGGATCGCATTCGACCCGGCCCGGCGACATCGTGAAAGCGATGAACGGCAAGGTCGTTGAGATCAACAACACCGACGCCGAGGGACGGCTCATCCTCGGCGACGCGATGACCTACGCCGAGCGACTCGGGGCGACCCACATGGTCGACGTCGCGACGCTCACCGGCGCCGTCGGCCGGGCTCTTGGCGAGCTCGTCACCGGGCTCTTCGGGACGCCCCAGGACTGGGTCGAGCAGATCCAGGCGGCGGCCACCCGGGCCGGCGAGCGGATGTGGCAGATCCCCCTGGTCGACGAGTACATGGTCGAGATGGACAGCTGGTACGCCGATTTCCAGAACTCGTCCACAACGCCGGACGGCGGGCTTGTCAAGAGCGGCCTGTTCCTCCGGGAGTTCGCCACCATCCCCTGGGTCCACCTCGACATCGGCGGCACCGGCTACTACCGCAAGTCGAAGCCGTTCGCGGCGCGCGGCTCGAACGGGGTGATGCACGCCACGCTCGTCGAGCTGGCCCTGGCCGGAGCCGCGGCCGGGGCGTGACCCACCCGGGCGCCGAGCGGCGCCGACGATGAACCCGCTCGTGATCGTCTTCGCGGTCGCGGGTGGGGTCTGGGGCGTCGTGTCCGATCGCATCGCCACGCGGTGGCCCGCGCACGACGAGGCGGAGCTTCCCGGCGGCCTTCCGGTCGGCTGGCGGACGGTCGTGAACGGCGCGATCGGGGCGATCGCGCTCGGCGCCCTGCCCGGCCGCTTCGACGACCCGGCGCAGCTCGCCCTGTTCGGCGCCTGGTTCGCGGCGTTGACGCTGCTGCTCGCCACCGACCTCGATCAGCGGCTCCTGCCGGACCTCATCACGCTGCCGCTCGTCGTCGTCGCCATCGTCGCGGCGCTCTCGGGCGTCGACCCGCTGGTCCACGATGCGTTCGGCATCCCCGGCGCGATCGCCATCGCGATCGTCATCCCGCTGGGCATGTGGCTGATCTCGATCCCGTTCGGCGTGGACGCGGTCGGCGTCGGCGACCTCAAGCTCCTCGTGAGCGTCGGCCTGCTCGAAGGGCTCGTCCGGACGATCACGGGCATCGTGGTCGGCACGTTCGTCGGCGGGGTCGTCATCGGCGGGCTCATGCTCGCTCGCCGGGTGACCCGGCACACGTATGTCCCGTACGGTCCGTTCCTCATCGTGGGGGCGTTCTGGGGCGTCCTCGTCCGTTTCGGCTGAGGGCGACCCCGTCCGCAGGGCGACCCCACCCGCAGAACGGCCGCCGGGACGCGGCCACCGACCGTGCGCGGCGGCGCCCCGAGCCGCCCGCGCGGCTCCAGGCGAGCACGAGCCGGCCGTCCCCACGTTCGACCCTGAACCGCCAGCGTGGTAGCATGCCGCCGAAACCGGAGTCGTCCTGGGGCAGTGCCCGCGTCGGGGCGGCGGATATCACCAGCCAGCGTAGCCGCCACCCGCGCCGTCAGGCGCGTGAACGGAGTTTGCTCGCAGTGACGACGCCAACATGATCAGCCGCCTGGTCGCCCCACGGAGCGCTGCCGCCGTCGCCGCGGCCTCCGGAGCCTCGCTCATCCCGGGTCTCGATGAGGCGGCCGCGGCTGCCATCGACGCCCGCCGCGTGGCGACCCGGCAGGCCACGAGCGCCGCCCGGCGTCCGAACCCGAAGCTTCGCCGCGGCCGACTCGCCCGGCTGTTCGCGCTTGTCGTGCTCATCACCCCGCTGCTCGTCGGCAGCATCGGTACCTACAGCGCGCCACCCCCCACCCGCGGCGACGAGCTCTCGGCCGCGCTCGCCAGCCAGAAGGCGCTCGCGGCGAAGATCAAGGCCCAGAAGGCCGCCATCGCGAACCTGGCCGCCCTCCAGGCGGGACTCGCGTCCGACATCGGACAGACCCAGACCGCCCTGGCCGGCGTCAACCTCGACCTCACCGCCGTCCAGAAGCGCGTGACGAAGTTGAACGCCAACATCAAGATCGTTCAGACCGCGTATGCCGGCCTCGTGGCGCAGCTCGCCGACCTCAACTGGCAACTCGTCCAGATCACGGCGAGCGAGCAGGAGAAGGCGACCCAGCTGGCCGCGCGCAAGGCGCTCCTCGCCCAGCGGCTGCAGGCGGCCTACGAAGCAGGTGAGCCGTCGCTGCTCGAGGTCGTCCTGGGCGCCGATTCGTTCACGACCGCGCTGAGCGACGTCAGCAACCAGCTCGCGCTGGGCGATCGCGACAAGGCGCTGGCCGACCAGATCGCCGCCGACCAGGCGACCCTCGCCACGCTCCACCAGACCGTTTCCGATACCGCGGCGGCGACCGACGACCTGCGCGTGCAGACGGCCGCCCAGAAAGCCTCGCTGGCCGCCAGGGTCGCGGACCTCAAGGTCGCGAAGGCCCAGCTCAAGGTGCTCCAGGCCGAGACGAGGCGGCAGCTGGCGCTCCAGCGGCAGGCCTACCTCAAGCTCGCCCAGAACAAGGTCAGGGCGGCCCAGATCCTCGCGCTGGAGGCCCGGACCGCCAAGTCGCTCAAGGCGAAGATCGCCCGGCTCGTCGCGGCCCAGTTCGCCGGCGGCAACATCCCGTCCGTCTACAACGGGTCGCTGGACTGGCCGCTCGCCGGCACGGTCACCCAGGAATTCGGGTGCACCGGGGTCCCCCAGGAACCGCCGATGGGCAACTGCCGGCACTTCCACATCGGGATCGACATCGCCGACCCGATGTACACCCCGATCCGTGCGGCCGGCGACGGTCGGGTCGTCTATGAGGACCCGCTCTCCGACGGCGCGTGGGTCGTCATCATCGCCCACAGCAAGGACCTCGTGACGCTGTACGGCCATGTCGACAACCGGCGCCACCCGCCGGTCGTCCGGGCCGGCCAGATGGTCGCCAAGGGCCAGATCATCGCGTTCGTCGGGATGACCGGGAACACGACCGGGCCGCACCTCCACTGGGGCGTCGAGTTCCAGAACGTGTGGCGGAATCCGCGCCTCTTCGTCTGATCCGCCGCGCCCGGCATCGCCGTCGGAGCGCTGGAGCGCGGCCCACGACCGGCGCCCTGAGCGGTTGTTGACCCACGACCACCGACTGTTCATCTGACGATGTCGGTGGGGGCGTACCGGCGTGCTAGCATCGGTTCGGGCAGTTCCCGGCGGGCCGCGCGCCTGACCCCCCGGGCCAGCCGGTTGGCACGTGCAGAACGAGGACCTGCGCATGAAGCGGACGATGGCGGTGATCCTGGCCGGTGGCGAGGGCGAGCGGCTGTCGATCCTGTCCTCGGTCCGGGCCAAGCCGGCCGTCCCGTTCGGCGGCAAGTACCGGATCATCGACTTCTCCCTGTCGAATTGCGTCAACTCCGACATCGATGACGTCGTCGTCCTCACCCAGTACAACCCGCGCTCGCTGAACGACCACATCGGCCTGGGCCGGCCCTGGGACCTCGACCGCAACACCGGCGGGGTCAAGATGCTCCAGCCGTACATCTCGCGGAACCGGGTCGCCGAGTGGTATCGCGGGACGGCCGACGCGGTGCTCCAGAACTTCAACGTCCTGGAGCACAGCTCCGCCGACACGGTCCTCGTCCTGGCCGGCGACCACATCTACAAGATGGATTACCAGCCGTTCGTGGCCGCTCACCGCGCCCGCCGGGCCGACGTGACGATCGCCGTCCGGCGCGTCCCGCTCGCCGACGCGAGCCGGATGGGCATCCTTGCGATGGACGACTCGCTGCGGGTGACCGAGTGGCAGGAGAAGCCCAAGCAGCCCAAGAGCGACCTCGCCTCGATGGGCGTCTACGTCTTCAGCAAGCGCGCCCTGCGGCGCTGGCTCTCGGACGAGCTGACCGACTTCGGATCGAACGTCATCCCGGCGATGCTCGACGGCGGCGCCCGGGTCTTCGGCTACCGGTTCGACGGGTACTGGCAGGACGTCGGGACGATCCAGTCGTTCTGGGAGGCCAACATGGCCCTCCTCGAGGACACGCCCGAGCTGGACCTCTACGACCGCGACTGGCTCATCCACACCCGGTCCGAGGAGCGGGCACCGGCCAAGGTCGGCGCCACAAGCCAGGTCCATCGCAGCCTCATCAGCCACGGCTGCGTGATCAACGGCACGGTCGTGAACTCGGTCCTGTCGCCGGGCGTCCGGGTGGAAGTGGGCGCGGTGGTCCGCGATTCGATCGTCATGTTCGACTCCGTCATCCGGTCCGGCGCCGTCGTCGACCGGTCGATCCTCGACAAGGGGGTCGTGGTGGGCCCGGGTGCGATCGTGGGCGAGGGGACCGACCTCTCGACCCCGAACCGCCAGGAGCCGGCCCGCCTGTTCACCGGGATCACGGTCGTCGGCAAGAACGCGGTCATCCCGCGCAACTCGCGCATCGGCCGGAACGTGAAGATCGGCGGCGACGTCCGCTCGACGGACTTCACGTCACGGGTCATCAAGAGCGGCTCCACCGTCGACCCGAAGGGCCCTCGCCCGATCCGCCGGGCGGTCGTGCCGATCATGGCGTCCGAGCGCAAGGCGACCGGCGGGAACGGCTCTGCCGCCCCGGCCGGCGTGACCGCCGCGACCCTCGAGCCGGCCGCGACGCGCGCCCGGAACGCCCCGAGCTGACGCGCGCCCGACCGGGAAGCCCGGCGCATCGGTGGTGACGCCCGTGCCCCCGTCAGGTTGGTCGGCGGGTTCGATCGGGCTCTCCGCTAGACTGCCGCGCATGTCTCCGACGGCCGGTGCCCTGCCCGCCCCGGACCCCCGCCTCGTCGAGACCTGGCTGACCGAGCTGGGCGTCGGTCCCGCCGAACGCAACGAGCGTGACGGGATCGCCAGCTGGGACCTCGTGCTTGACGGCCGGCGCCGGTTCGACGTCCGGGCGACGCTCATCCTCGACCCGGCGCTCGCCTGCATCGTGTGGATCCACTACGCGCCGCCGCTCACGGACGGGTTCCGACGGTCGTATCGGCGGCTCCTGCGCTGGAACGACGAGTTCCCGTTCGCGAAGTTCGCCGTGGCCGAGGACGAACGGCCGGTCCTGACGGCCGAGCTGCCGATCGGGCAGCTCGATCGGGACGAGCTCGGCCTGACGATCGCCCGGCTCCTCGGGGTGTGCGACCGCCTCCTCGACGAATCCGCCGCCTGGATCTGGCTCGATGGGAAGGTCCCGCCCGTGGGCGACCGGGTGAGCCGGCAGGCGGCGCTCCTCGATCGCTACGCGGCGCGACTGCCCGAGCTGCTCGGATGAGCGCGCCCGGCGCCCGGCGCGCCGCACTCCCCGGGATCGGCCTGTGGCTGCTGGCCGCCGTCCTCGGGCCGGTCGCGATGTCCTCGCTCGCCGGCTCGGCCGCTGCCGCCTCGCCGGCGCCCGAGCTGACGGTCGTGTCGACCGCTCGGTACGACGTCCAGCCGAGCCACCGCCGGGTGCGGGTGACGGTGGACCTGCGGGCGACCAACCACCACAGCGACACCGTCATCCGGAGCTACTTCTTCAGCGATGTCGTCCTCGGGTTCCTGCCGAACGCCAGCGGGTTCACGGTCGCCGCGCCGGCCGGATCAAAGGTGCATCCGACGGTCCGGGTGACGTCCCGCACCTCCGACCGAGTGCTCGTCTCGGTGGGCTTCGGGACGAAGCTCCGGAGCGGGAAGACGGTCGGGGTCCGGCTGACGTTCGATCTGGTGGATCACGGGCGGGCCCCCGATCGCGCGGTACGCGTGGGCTCGGCGGTCGCCACGTTCCCGGTCTGGGCGGTCGGCACGACCGGTACACCGGGCAGCAGGGTCAGCGTGACCGTCCCTGCCGGCTACCGGATCGAGGTCCTCGGTGGGCCGCTCGCAGGTCCGTCCACGGGTCCCGGCGGCACGAAGGCCTACGTGAGCGCCTCGCTCAGCGCGCCGGGGGCCTTCGCCGCGTACATCCTGGCGGACCGACCCGGCGCCTACCGCGGGACGCCGGTCAACGTCACCGTCGGCGGAGCGCCGTACTCGGTCGTCGTGCGGTCCTGGCAGGACGACAAGACGTTCGGGACGCGGGTCGCTGGCATCCTCCGCAAGGCACTGCCGGCGATCGGCACGCTCGTCGGAGCCCCGCCGGTCGCCCACGGTCCGGGCGGCACGCCGCTGGCGGTCGAGGAGGCGGTCACGCGGTCGGCGGGGGGATACGCCGCGTTGTTCGACGGCGGGACCGCGCGCATCTCGGTCGCCTACGACGCAGGCCCCGCGGTCGTCCTCCACGAAGCCGCCCATGCCTGGTTCAACGGCAGCCTCGTGGCCGACCGCTGGGCGGCCGAAGGGTTCGCCTCGTACTACGCCCGACGTGTCGCCGGCACGCTCAAGATCGCCATCGGGACGCTCCCGCTCACGAAGGCCCTGCTCGCGAAGCGGATCCCGCTGAACGCGTGGGCCTCCGACGGCACGCCCGATCCGGTGGTGGACGGGTACGGCATCGCGGCCTCGTCCGCGCTGGCGAAGCTCATCGCCGACCGCGTCGGACAGGCCGGCCTCGGCGCCGTGTGGCGGGCCATCGAGGCGGGCGAGATGGCCGACCAGCCGGCCAACGGCGGCGGCGCGGCAGAAGTGGATCCGGCCGGGGCGAGCGCCCCGGACTGGCGTGCCCTCCTCGACCTCATCGACACCCGGACCGGGAAGGACGTGACCGACCTGTGGCGGACCTGGGTCGTCCGGCCCGACGAGGCCGCGCTCCTCGACCGGCGCGCCACGGTCCGGGCGGACTACCGCTCACTGGTCACCGAAGCCGGCGCATGGGCGGTGCCGGCGGCGATCCGGGTGGCGCTCGATCGGTGGCGTTTCGACGAGGCCGCCGACCTGATCGCCAAGTCCCGGGCGGTTCTCGCCGGACGCTCCGCGCTCGACGCCGCCGCGGCGGCGATCGGTGTCCGACTGCCACCGAAACTGCGGACGGCCTTCGAAGGCGATGTGGGGCCGGCGGCGGCCGCGACCGAGCTGGCGACCGAAGAGGCGGCCGTGGATCGGCTGGCGGCGGACATCGCGATCCGGCCGGCCGAACCCGGCCTCGTGGAGCGCATCGGGCTGATGGGGGAGGATCCGGACGGTGAGATCGCCGCCGCACGGGCGGCCTTCGCGTCCGGCGATCTCACCGGCGGCGTGCGCCTGGCGGACGGCGCGGCCACGACGTGGGTCGGCGCTCTCGACGTCGGCCGCGGCCGCCTCGCGGGCGCGGCCGGGATCCTCACCCTGTTCGCGGCCCTGGTCCTGCTCGTGACGGCCAGCCGCGATCGGCGGTCCCGCGCCCGCTGGTCGTACCGGGCGGGCCAGGTGATCCGGTCGATGGGGCCCGGGCCGAGACCCGGGCCGCGGCCAGTCCGCGAGGTCGGGCCACGCTCGGGAGCCGCGGCGGTCACGACGGGCGTCCAGGTGACGACCCGGAACGTGAGCCACGTCTCGGCCGCCCAGACGCCGATGGCCCATCCGTACGTGCCCGGAGCTCGGAGCGTGGACTGGCCACGCGGCGGGTACGGTACACTCGCGGCCGACCCTCCGGCCGACCGGTCGTCGGCGACGACGCCGCCCGGCCACGAGGCTCCGGGCCGTCGGCCGGACGCGGATCCCCGGCCCGGGGATGTCCCACCCGACCCTGCACCGGGAGACCAGTGACAGTGGACCACACCCGCTGATGGGCGTCCTCCGTTCGATCCCTTCACGCGAGATCCTGTCGGGCGAATCGGCCGACGTGTACTTCGCTCGCGCGGATCGCGTCCTCGAGCGGGAGGGCCTCGACCCGGTCGTGACGATGGAGATCTTCGGCCGCGAGCCGGGCATCCTCTGCGGCATCGACGAGGCGAAGAACCTGCTCGCCCATGTCCTCG
>DASVIK010000141.1:0-2593 GCA_036382135.1 Candidatus Limnocylindrales bacterium
CAGGCCGTCGATCCCGGCCAGGACCGTAGTGCAGGCCGCCGAGATGGACGCGGCGTTCGCCTTCGCGTTGGTCGCGGTCTCGCCGAGCTGCTGGGCCATGCCGAGCTTCGCGTTCATGTCGTCGAGGCCGGCCTTGACGGCGTCCCGGATCACCTGGAATGCCGACTTCCCGCCGGACAGGGCGCCGACGACCGCGTCGATCTGTGCGACCTGGTCCTCCGCGTATGCCTCGAACGCACCGATCACGACGTTCATGCCGTCGTAGGTGGCGCGAGCCTGGGGCGCTTCGATGTCGATGAAGCCGCCGGCGACATCGAAGATCGCGGCCTGGGCCTGGAGACGTGCCGCTCGGCCCCCCGGTCCACTCGTGTCGCCGGGCGACGCGCCCATCATCCGCTGCACCTTCGACCCGCTGCCGGCACCCCCGGCCCCTGGCGCCGGAGCCGGTCCGCCGCCCGCGCCGGCGGATGGGCTCGCGCTAGCTCCGGCAGCGGCGGGAGTGCCGGTGGCCGCGTGGCGCCCGGCGGTCACGCCCGTCCCCAGCCAGACCCCCACGACGTTGTTGATGGCCGAGATGATGTTCGGGGCGGCGTGCTCGAGGAATGCACCGGCGAGGGTGAGCGGCAGCTTGGCCTCCTCGACCGGCGCTGTGTTCGCGGCACCCGCGCTCGCCAGGCTGATGAGGTCCAGGATCGTGTTGACGACATCGCCGAGGATGTTCGCGGCGTAGTTGTCCGCGAGGGCCTTCCAGGCCTCGGCCTCCGTGCTGTCCGGGGCGTGGTTGGCCTGGTACTGGGCTTCGACCTCGACGACCACGTCCGTCCCCAGCTGGACCTCGTCGAGCGCGACCTTGACGCCGCTGAGCACCTCGTTCGCGGCCGCGGTCAGGGGCGTGAACTCCGCCCCGACCACGGAACCCGCCAGCCCGTCCTGGATCAGCTGATTCACGTACAGGACGTGCCCGAGCCCGTTGTTGAGGATGTTGACGATGTTCCGGAAGATCACCAGGTCCGTCGCGAACCGAGCGTTCTTGGATGTCGGAATCGAGCTCAGGTCGCTGGCGAAGCTCAGTGAATCCGACGCAAGCCCGGCCACCAGCCCCCAGCCGGGGATGAGCCGACCGACCTCGAGGATGGTGCGGGCGGGCGGGCCGAAGTCCGAGAGCATCTGATTCCAGTCGATGCCCGTCTTCGCGGTGGTCGGGTCCGAGACGCCCGAGGTCCCGTTCCCGTCAGCCGCCGCCGGGGCCGCGCCGACCGGACTCGCGGGCCCGCTCCCCGTCGCGTCCAGGGTCGTGGCGGGGCCAGGACCGGCGCCGGCCTGTCCAGGACCGCCGCCTGCCGGCACGCCGCCCGAGCCGGTCGACGGGCCGCTGCCAGCCCGGGGCGTGGACGGACCGCCCGACCCGGTGATCGGCGGAGCCTCGGCCTTTCGGGAGCGGGACGACCCGGCGGTCCCGCCGCCCGGCGCGCCGGCGCCGGCAGCGACATCGGTCGATCCACCGCCCGCCGATGCGCCCGAGCCCGAAGCTCCTCCGATCGCGGCGCCGGCTGCAGCCCCGGCGGCCGCACCCGACCCACCTCCGACGGCAGTCCCGGCCGCGCCTCCGGCCGCTTCACCCGCTGGTCCAGCCCCCGCTGCGCCGACGGCCGCGGCTCCGGCCGCTTCACCCCCGGCCGTGGCTCCGGCTCCCGTCGCACCGGCCCCGGCGGCGGCTCCGGCCGATTCACCTGCTGCTCCGGCCTCCGCTCCGCCGATCGCCGCGCCGGCCTGGCCGGCCGTACTCGCGGCGTCGCCGCCAGACGAGACGGCGGGCTTCTCGAGGTCCTGGCCATTCCGACCTCGGCCGCCCTGTG
This sequence comes from Candidatus Limnocylindrales bacterium, assembly GCA_036382135.1. Lineage (GTDB taxonomy): Bacteria > Chloroflexota > Limnocylindria > Limnocylindrales > CSP1-4 > C-114. The sequence continues at coordinate 1,857 of DASVIK010000141.1, forward strand.
TCGAAGGCTCCGCGCTGCCGCCGGCCACGGAGCCTTCGCCCGCGCCGCCCTGCTGCCCCGAACCAGCCGTGCCGTTCGGGGCTCCGGCCGCCGCGCCCGCCTGGCCTGGCAGCGCGAGCGGCTCGGCCGGCGAGGCGCCGCCTGCGGGCTTCTCCTCCTCCAGCTGCGGGTCCGCCGTGTCACGCAGGAGCGACACCTGCGCACGGGCGAGGGCTTGGAGCATCGCGCGGTTGCCTGCGAGTCGCTGCATCGCCATGAAGGAAGCCGGACCCATCGCACGCGAGAGGACTGCCGCGCTCGATCCGGGCCCCGTCCGGCGGGACTGAGCAGGCAGGTCGATCGTCGGGTCGTCGGCGACCGGCGCCGCCTGGCTGGAGCCGGGCCCGCGCGAACGCCGACGCAGCGCCTCCAGCTCGTCGCGTTCGACAAGCTCGGCGCGGTCAGGCATGGTCGTCGGCTGCGCAGGAGCCCAGTCGCATGCGTGGATGGTCGCGCGCCCGCGGCCCGGCCCACAGGCGATTTCGGGCGGACGATCGGGCAGCCGGGCGTGCCCGATCGGGCGCTCGACCTTACGCGGCGCTTACGTTCGGGCCGGCCGGGCCGGCCGACGCACCGTAGACTCCAGACCCATGAAGCGCATTCTCGTCGTCGACGACGAGCCGAACATCGTGGCGCTCCTCCGCCTCTACCTGGAGAAGGAGGGCTTCGAGGTGATCGCCGCCCGCGACGGCGACGAG
>DASVIK010000142.1:0-14780 GCA_036382135.1 Candidatus Limnocylindrales bacterium
GATCTGGCTCGTCCCGCAGCGGCGGCAGAAGCGCGCGGTGGCGGAGAGGGGCAGACCGCAATTGAAGCAGGCCGACACGCCGGTCTCGGGGCGGTTGAGCAGGTCGCGCGTCGACTCGGCCCAGACGGCCTCGGCGCCGCGGGTCCGGCTCGTCCGGGCGACCGGAGCGGGCCAGGCCGGGGCGGCCGGCCACTGCGGCTCGGGCGCGTTGGATGGCGGGCCGGCCTCGTGGACATGACCGTTGTTGGGCGCCGCCGGAGCGACCCACGGGCCCTCCGGGGCGACCATGCGCCATGACGGCGCGGCGGGCGCGGCCGGCGGGGGCGCGGGCGCCGCGTACTGGGGCTGGACCGCGGGGTACGGTGACGGCTGGATCTGGGCGCCGTACGGTGAGGCCGGCGCCGGATACGGCTGGACCGGCCCGGCGGGAGCCGCATACGGCTGGGGACCGGGCGCGCCGTAGGGCTGCTGGCCCGGGTTCGGATAGGCCTGCGGAGCCTGCGCCGCGTACGGCAGGCCTGCCCCATACGGCTGCGGGGCAGGCGGCGTCGCGTAGGGCGACAGAGCGCCGAATGGCTGCGGCGTCGGCTGGGCGGCACTGGCCGCGTAGGGCATCTGCGCTGCGCCGGGGGCGATCGGGGGCAGGGTGAAGGGCGGGTAGGCGGGCGCTGCCGGACGCGAAGCGGGCGTCGGGACGGTCCACGGCGTACTGGCCTCCGTCGGCCTCGGCGCAGGCATCGCCTCGGGTCGGGCGCGGAACTTGTCGAGCAGCCCGTGGGTCTGCGCGGCCGCCGCCGCGGCCAGCTCATCGGTCTCCGGATCCACCGGATGGATGATCGCCGGTTCCGGCTCGAGCTCGGCTGCCGCGGCGAGTCCGTCCTCGTCCGCCTCCTCGGTTGACACGGCGATCGCGGCGATCGCTTCCTCGGCCGCCGCGGGCTCTTCGGCGGGCTCTTCGACGGGCTCTTCGGCGGCCGCCACGGCGGCGAGACCAGGCTCGTCGGCAGACTGCACGCCCGCGCCAGCATCCTCGGCCGCGGGCTCGTCGTCGGCCACCGTCAGGACGTCGTCGGCCTTCGCGGCGGCCACCTCGACGGGCTCCTCGGCCGCCTCGATCTCGAGTTCCTCGGGCGCTTCCGCCTCGAGATCCGCGAACGCAGGCTCGACATCCTCCGCCTGGAGTCCTTCGAGCCCGATCATCTCCGAGCTGTCGTCCTCGGTCCGCGGTGCGTTGGCTTCGATCCTGGCCGCGGCCTCACGCCCGAACAGCGCCTCGAGGCGCGACACCGGCTTGTCCGCTGCCGCGCTCGAGGGGAGGACGCTCGCCGGCTGGTCCGGCGCGCTCGGCAGGTCCACCTCGGGCCAGGCCGTCGGATCGGCCGCGAACGCATCCATCTCGAGGGCCGGGGTGTGGCCGTTGCCGTTGCCACCGATGGCGCCGATCCCGGCGACCGGGTTGAGCGAGGGGTACGACGACGGCAGGACGCCGACGCTCAGGCTCGGCGCACAGGAGAGGCAGCGGCCCTCGAGCTCGTTCCAGCAGTTCCCGCAGGTGTACTGCCGGCAGGACATGCAGAAGTTGAACGTCTTGTGGAACGCGTCGAGCTGCTCGACCGAATGCTGGCGGTCGTCGGAACTGCGGGCATCGGAGAGGGCCTCGTCGAGGGAGGCCTCATCGCTCAGGACGTAGTTCTTGAGACCGCGCGAAAGCACCTTCATCTTCGCCAGCCGCCCGACCTTGGGCGCCGTCGACTGGAAGGTGTAACGGGTGCCGCACCGCTCGCAGAAAGATTCGGTCAGGATCTCGGGCATCGTGCTTCCGATGGTGATTCCGCACGCTCGGCGGCCGACGCCACTGCGCGGGAGCGAGAGTATACCCTAGGGTCCCAGCGTCCCCTCCATCGCTCGTACCCCGTCCCGACCCCGATGGTCCGGGCCCCCTGCGAGCCCCTCGCCGCTCCCGCCGACGGAGGCGAACCGATGACCGGAACCGGCGCCGCCCCCGCTCCGGAGGGGTCGCCGGACGCGCCGCCCCGCGAGCCGCGGCCGTGGATCGAGCGCATCGGCCTGGCCGGCATCGCGATCGTGCTCGGCGGCCTGTTCGGGGTCGTCGCGGTCACCGCCTGGTCGGGCGGCGAGCCGTTCCTCGCGGTCATGGGCGGGATCGGCTGCCTCATGACGTTCTGGGTGGGGGCGCTGACGCTGGTCCGGGGCTGACGGGTCGCGCCTACTCCCGCGCGAGGAGGCGCCAGACCCGCAGCACCTCCGCCACCGACCACGCCTGGGCCGGGCAGCCCCTCGGAAGATGGGGTGCGTCGCCGTCGAAGATCTCCGAGATCGAGCCCTGGCCGGCGTCCGCGAGGTGGGCCTCGAACGGTCGCAGGACGGACAGCGCGGCCGCCCGGTCCGAGGTGATCCGCTCGATCGCCTCGGCGTACGCCCCGCTGAGCCAGGCCCAGGCGGTCCCCTGGTGGTACGCACCGTCACGGGCGTGCCGATCCCCGGCATACGTCCCGAGATACGCCGTGTCGGTGGGCGCGAGGGTCCGCAACCCATAGGACGTCTGGAGCGCCCGGCCCACGGCCTCGAGGACCGATCGCGCCGGGGCGCCGTCGAGGAGCGCGAACGGGAGGGAGAGCGCGAAGATCTGGTTCGGCCGGAGCGCAAGGTCGTCGCCCGTCGGGCCGTCCACGACGTCGGCGAGGTAGCCCAGCTCGGGTCGCCAGAAGCGCGTCCGGAAGCTCTTGGCCACCTGCTCGGCGAGGGTCATGTACGTCTGGCCGGTCGCGTGGTCCGCCGCGCCGAGCAGCCACGACCCGGCCGTCACGAGGGCGTTGTACCAAAGCGCGTTGATCTCGACGGGCTTGCCCATCCGCGGCGTCACGACCCAGTCGTCGACCCGCGCGTCCATCCAGGTGAGCTGCACGCCCGGCTCGCCGGCACGCAGGAGCCCGTCGGCATGGTCGACGCCGATGCCGTGGCGGGTCCCTTCGACGTGGGCGTCGACGATGGCCCGGACGACCGGCAGCAGCTCGTCGCGGAGGGCGTCGTCGCCGGTCGCCTCGTGGTAGGCGCGGATCGCCTGGATGTACCAGAGCGCGGCGTCCACGGTGTTGTACTCGGGGGTCACGCCGGCGGTCGACGGGAAGTCGTTGGGCAGCAGGCCGTCGGCGACCCAGCGCCCGAACGCCCGCAGGATCGCCGCGCCCTCGGCCGCCCGGCCCGTCGCCAGCGTCAGCCCCGGCAGCGAGATCATCGTGTCCCGGCCCCAGTCGTTGAACCACGGGTAGCCGGCGACGATCGAGCGGCCCTCGCCGCCGACGAGCGGGTCGTCGGTGCCCTTGGCAACGGCGTCGCGGCGCACGATGAACGCATCGGCGGCCACCACGAGCTGGCGGACGAACGGCGAGAGGCGGTCGCCGCCCGCGGCCCGGACCAGGTCGGCATCGTGCGCGTGGGCGGCCGCCAGGGCCGCCTCGCCGTCGAGGTCGGGTTCGTCCTCGGCCGACAGGACGAGGGTCCACGGCGCGTCGGGTTCGAGCGTCACCGTGTGCGTCCCCGCGAGGTACAGGTCGCTCACGTCGTCGAGGCCACGGGCCGTCTCTTCGTGGTGGAGGAAGCCCCACCACCACGCCCCGTCGGTCGCGGCCTCACCGCCCAGGGCGACGATGCGGAGCGGTGTCGCGTCGGGGGACCAGCGCACGCGGAGCCCTCCGTCGATCGCGTCCACCTCGGGCGGCGAGCCGGCCCGGGTCGGCGCGTGGATCTCACGATCGGTCGCCAGGGCGGACACCGAGAGCCTGAGCGGGCGCGACCCGCGCGCCAGGCGGTAGCGGACGTAGGTCGTGTTCGACCCGCGCGCCATCCAGACCCGCCGCTCGACGATCTGGTCCTCGATGGCGAACCGCCAGACGGGGATCGAACCGTCGAGGGCGAACGATTCCTGGAGCTCCCAGCCGCGACCCAGGATCGTGCCGTCGGCGAACTCGTGGGCGTCGAGGGCCACGGTCCGACCATCCGCGGCGATCCGTTCCACCAACCCGCCGACGAGGAGGCGCCGACCGACTGGTGGTTGGGTGGCCGCCACGAGCCAGCCGTGGTAGGCGCGGGTCGCCGTTCCGGCCAGCGTCCCCATCGCGAAGCCGCCGATCCCGTTGGTGACGAGCCATTCGCGCCGCGTCGCCGCCGCCAGGTCGCCGAGGATCGCCCGCCCGTGCGCCACGAGCGACCCGCCGAGCGGATTCGGGGCGGCCTTCATCCGTCGCCCTCGGGCGCCATCATCGTCCCCCAGCTCGTCTGCTCGATGAGCTTCGCGACGAGCGCGGTCCAGCCCGTCTGGTGACTCGCCCCCAGGCCCGCCCCCGTCTCGGCGTCGAAGTACTCGTTGAACAGGACCCGATCGCGGAACGCGTCATCGTCCTGGAGCAGATCGACCGCTCCGAATGCGGGCCGTCGCCCGGAGGCGTCCCGGAGGAAGAGGTTCTCAAGGCGGTGCGACAGGTCGTCGGCGACGCCGGCCAGCGAGAGGAACGTCCCGGACCCGGTCGGGCACTCCACGGTGAACTCGGGACCGTAGTAGTGGTGGAGTCGCTGGAGCGCTTCGATGAGGAGGTAATTGATGGGGAACCAGACCGGGCCGCGCCAGTTCGAATTCCCGCCGAAGATGCCCGTCCGCGATTCGGCCGGGTCGTAGTCCACCCGGCTCGTCGCGCCCCCGAGCTCGAGGACGAACGGGTGGTCGCGGTGGAAGCGGCTGAGCGAGCGGACGCCATGATCGGACAGGAACTCATCGGGGTCGAGCATCCGGGACAGCAGCCGCTTGAGCCGATGACCGTGGACCAGCGCGAGCAGACGCCGGCGGCCGACGCCGGGCTCCTCCCACGACGCGACGAGGCTGGCCAGGTCCGGCCGATGGGCCAGGAACCAGCGCAGCCGGCGCCGGAAGTCGGGCAGGGCGTCGAGGCTGGCCTCCTCGAGCGTCTCGACGCCCAGGATCGGGATGAGGCCGACGAGGGAGCGGACCTTGAGGGGCACGAAGCCGCCCGAATCCACGTGCAGCACGTCGTAGAAGAACTCGTCGTCGGGATCCCAGAGGGGAGTCCGCTCCTCGTCCTCGAGGCCCACCCCGTTGAGGGCGCCGGCGATCGACAGGAAATGCTCGAAGAACTTCGTCGCCACGTCTTCATAGACGGGGTCCTCGCGGGCCAGCTCGAGCGCGATCGCGAGCATGTTCAGGCAGTACATGCCCATCCAGGCCGTGCCGTCGGCCTGGCCGAGGTGGCCGGGGACCGGCAACGGGGCGCTGCGGTCGAAGACGCCCACGTTGTCGAGACCCAGGAACCCGCCCTGGAAGATGTTGTTGCCGTCGACGTCCTTGCGGTTCACCCACCACGTGAAGTTGAGCAACAGCTTGTGGAAGATGCGCTCCAGGAACGAGCGGTCGGCCCGGCCGTTGATCCGCGCATCGATCTGGTAGACGCGTCGCGCCGCCCAGGCGTGGACCGGCGGATTGACGTCCCCGAGGGCCCATTCGTAGGCCGGCAGTTGTCCGCTCGGGTGCATGAACCACTCGCGGGTCAGCAGGATGAGCTGCGACTTGGCGAACTCGGGGTCGATCTGGGCCAGCGGCACGCAGTGGAAGGCGAGGTCCCAGGCGGCGAACCACGGGTATTCCCAGGAGTCCGGCATCGACATGACGTCGGCGCTGTTCATGTGCCGCCAGCGCGCGTTGCGGCCGGTCCGACGGTCCGGCGGGGGAGTCGGTTGGCCGGGGTCGCCGTCGAGCCACTCCGGCACGTCGTAGTGGTACCACTGCTGGCACCAGATGAGGCCGGCGAAGGCCTGCCGCTGGACCAGCCGCGCGTCCTCGCCCGCATCGGGAGCGCAGCGGGGCGCATAGAACGCGTCGGCCTCGGCCCGCCGACGGGCGATGACGGCGTCGACGTCGCCGAGCGGACGCTCCGGATCCACCACTGGGCGATGCGGTGCCGCGGGCGCAAGCGGCTCGGGCGCGGCTGACGCCCCCGGAGGCCCGGCGGGCGCCTCCGGCGGATCGACCGACACGAACCGAAGGCGCACGGTCCGCGTCTCGCCGGCCGCCAGGTCGAGTACGTGATGGGCTGCCGCCTTCGAACCCACGGCCGCCGGATTGACCGCCTCGCGCCGCCCGTCCACGACCGCCGCCCCGATCCCGTCCTTGAGGTACGGACCGGGGTTCGGCGCGCCGTACAGCCGCTCGGCGTTCGTCTCGTTGTCGGTGAAGAGCAGCTCGGGCCGGTCGTCGGCGATGAGCGCCATCCGTCCGAGCCGTGGATGCTCGGCGATCAGGCTCGCCGCGCTCCAGGTGGTCCCTCCGTCGTGGATGGTCGGTCGGGCGCGGTGGCGGCCCCAGGCCCACGTGTTGCGGAACCACAGGGTCGGCAGCAGATGGAGGGTCGCCGGCTCGGGGCCGCGATTCGTCACCGTGTAGCGGATCGCGATGTCCTCGGCGGCATCCTTCGCATACTCGACGACGACATCGAAGAAACGGTCCTCATCGAAGGCTCCGCTGTCGACGAGCTCGAACTCCGGGTCGGCCTTCGTCCTCCGCCGGCTCTCGGCGACGAGTTCCGCGTAGGGGTAGGCGCGCTGCGGGTAGGCGTACGCCGCCCGGAGGTAGCTATGGGTCGGCGTCGCGTCGAGGTACCAGTACAGCTCCTTGACGTCCTCGCCATGGTTGCCCTCCGGGCCGCTGACCCCGAAGAGGCGTTCCTTGAGGATCGGATCGGCGCCGTTCCAGAGCGCGAGCGAGAAGCACAGCAGGGCCTGGTCGTCGCAGATGCCCAGCAGGCCGTCCTCGCCCCATCGATAGGCACGCGACCGGGCGTGATCGTGCGGGAGGTAGTCCCAGGCGCGACCGTCGGGCGAGTAGTCCTCGCGCACGGTGCCCCATTGGCGTTCCGAGAGATACGCCCCCCAGCGACGCCATCGGGTGGCGGGATCGGCGCTCGTCCGGACGCGCTCGAGCTCCGCTGTGGCCGTGCCGTCGCCCGGTGCGCCGTCGTCGGGTGCGGGCTCCTCGCCGGGTCGGTCCATGGCCAGCGCATCATGCGTCGCCGCGGCCAGACGCGCACGGGACAGGCCGAATCGTGGCCGCCGGCACAACCGTGAACCTCCCGGCGTCTTCGGACGTACTATCCGTGACACCTCCGGCCTCGGGCCCCAGCCCCGACCGGCCCCGGCGCGGCCTCTGGGGGGCGCGCTCACCTCGCGAGGAGCCTCATGACGAAGATCCAGGAGTCGGGCGAGAAGGTCGTCGCGAACGTCGAACGTGTCATCGTGGGCAAGCACCACGAGGTCCGCCTCGCGCTCGTGGCCCTCCTGTGCCGCGGCCACCTGCTCATCGAGGACGTGCCGGGCACCGGCAAGACGATGCTGGCCAAGGCGATCGCGCGCAGCCTCGGCTGCACGTTCCGGCGCATCCAGTTCACGCCGGACCTGCTGCCCACCGACGTCACCGGGCTCTCGATCTTCAACCAGAAGACCCAGGAGTTCGAGTTCCGCCCGGGCCCGATCATGGCCCAGGTCGTCCTCGCCGACGAGATCAACCGGGCCACGCCCAAGACCCAGTCGAGCCTCCTCGAATGCATGGAGGAGCGCCAGTCGACGATCGACGGGACGACCTACATGATGCCCGACCCGTTCCTCGTGATCGCCACCCAGAACCCGATCGAATACGAGGGCACGTTCGCGCTGCCCGAGGCGCAGCTCGACCGGTTCCTGCTCCGCATCCGGCTCGGCTACCCCCAGCCGATCGAGGAGATCGTCATCCTCGACGAGCAGAAGCGCGCCCACCCGCTCGACGAGATCGAGGTCGTCCTCGCAGTCGAGGAGCTGCGCGACCTCCAGAGCGCCGTTCGCGAGATCTACGTGGACTCGACCGTCAGCGACTACATCGTCCGCCTCGTGAACGGGACGCGGAACCACCCCGACGTCTACCTCGGCGCCTCGCCGCGCGGGTCGCTCGCCCTCTACCGCGCCGGCCAGGCCATGGCCGCGCTGCTCGGTCGCGACTACGTGATCCCGGACGACATCAAGGCGCTGGCCGAGCCCGCGCTCGCCCACCGGCTCATCATCAAGACGAGCTCCACGATCCACGACGTCCAGCCGGGCCAGGTCGTCCGTGAGCTCCTCGACACCACGCCGGTCGATGGCATCCGACCCCAGGGTCGGGGGACCGGACCGCGCTCCCTCGCCGCGACCGACGCGTAGCGACGGATCGCTGAGCGCCGCGGATCGCATGGACCGTCCGATGCCAGCCTGCAGGACGACCGCGTGATCCGGCGCCTCCAGGCGATCGTCGTCGCGACCGTCCTGCTCATCGCGGCCTTCTCGACCGGCCTCTCGTTCCTCTTCTACCTGCTCTACCTGGGCGTCCTCGTCGTCGGCGGCAGTTACGTCCTGACCCGCCTCGGCCTGAGCGACCTGGAGGCCGGTTACGCGGTCAACCAGCTCCACGGCCGGGTCGGCGACACGCTCCGGCTCACCTACACGCTGCGCAATGCCGGCCGGATCCCCAAGCCCTGGCTCGAAGTCCACAACCCCACCAACCTGCCGGGCGGGCTTGCCGGGCGGGCGCTCTCGCTCGGCTCGAATGGGGAACGGTCCTGGATCGTCAAGACGCCGCTGGCCCGGCGCGGCCACTACCGGATCGAGCCGCTCCAGATCCGGACCGGTGACCCGTTCGGGCTGTTCGAGGCGTCCGCCGCCGTCGGCCAGGGCCTCACCCTCGTCGTCTACCCGCGGGTCGAACGGCTGCCGATGTGGCGGCTCCCGGCCGCGAACATCGAGGGCAGCCACTCGGCTCCCGAGCGGACCCTCCAGACGACCCCGCTCGCCACGACCGTGCGGCCGTACGCCCCGGGCGACAGCTTCAACCGGATCCACTGGAAGTCGACCGCCCGGCACGGCGAGATCCAGGTCAAGGAGTTCGACCTCGAGCAGACCTCCGATGTCTGGATCTTCCTGGACCTCGACCGGCGGGTCCAGGCGGGCCGCGGCGACGAGTCCACCGTCGAGGTGGCCATCCGCGCCGCCGCGTCCATCGCGGATCGCGGCCTCCTCGAGAACCGCGCCGTCGGCATCACGACCAACGGCCACCGCGCCGCGATCCTGCCGGCCGATCGTGGGGCGCGGCAGCACCTCAAGATCATGCAGCTCCTCGCCGCCGTCGACGCGGACGGGTCAGATCCGCTCGCCGAGGCCCTCGTCAACGGCCTGCCGCGACTCCGGCGCGGGATGACCGCCGTCATCATCACCTCGTCCCGCGACCGCGGCTGGGTGCGCCCCCTTGCCGCGTTGCGCACCCGCGGGGTGGCCTGTGTCGTCGTCCTGCTCGACGCCCCGAGCTTCGCCCGCCTGGCCGACGGTACCGCTACGAACGACCCGGGCGCGCCCACCGTCGTCGCACCCGACCCGGAGACCCGGGCACTGAGCCACGCCCTCTCCGAATACGAACTGACCGTCCACTGGGTCACGGCCGGACGACCCCTGGCCGAGGCACTCCGGGGATGAGCGCCCTGGCACGCGGCGGTGGTCCGGACCGGGGCTCGGGCACCCCGTCCGCAACCTGGACGGCGGCCACCCAGGTCGCGGAGAGCGAGCCGCGGCGGTTCCCGCTCGCGCCGGATGAAGGCTGGCTCACGATCCTCCTCGTGCTCCTCCTGGTCCTGCCGGTCGCCTGGTCCATCGACGACGCGCGCTGGGTGCTCGGCCAACGGGAGTGGACCCGCTTCCTGCCCTGGGCGATCGTCGGCGGAGCGGTGTGGGGGATGATCGGCGCGAAGGTCGGCTGGGGCCGCTGGACGACCCACCTCCTGGGCGCGGTGATGGCCGCCCTCCTCGTGCCCATCATGGTCGGGTCGGTCCTCGTGGCCACCGGCGGCTCGCCGGGCGCCTGGTTCCACGCCACGTCGGACGCCGCGGTCGAGGCCGTGCTCGACTTCACCGTCCGGAACCGGACGGTCACCGCGCAGACCGGCCATCACCTGCTCATCCTCGGACTCATCTGCTGGGGCACCGCGCAGTTCGCCGGGTTCGCGGTGCTGGGTCACCGCCGGCCGCTCGGCGCGGTGTTCGTGACCGGGCTCGTACTCCTGACCAACATGTCGATCACGCGGAACGACCAGATGTTCTTCCTCGTGGTCTTCAGCCTCGCGGCGCTCCTGCTCCTCGTCCGGGTCCATGCCGACGACGAGCGGGTGAGCTGGCTCCAGCGCCGGATCGGGAACCCGTCGACGGTGACGAGCCTGTACCTGCGCGGCGGCACGGCCTTCGTGACGATCGCCGTCGCCGGCGCGCTGTTCCTCACCACGACCGCGGCCTCGGCGCCCCTGTCCGGCGCGTTCTCCGGCCTCAACGACAAGCTCGTCGACATCGGCTCGCAGATCCAGCGGTTCTTCCCGGTCGGGGCCGGCACGAGGTTCAGTGGCGTCACGTTCGGACCGTCGGCGAGCATCCAGGGCCGCTGGGAGACCACCCTCGAGCCGGCCCTCACGATCCAGGTCCCCGTCGGCGACCCGGCGCCGTACTACTGGAAGGCCGTCGCCTACGACACGTTCGTCTACCCGAACACGTGGACCCTCTCCCACCAGAACGTCGGGCTGCCGATGGCGGCCGGAGCTCCGATCCTCGACACGACGGGCGATCAGCTGGAGTCGCCGGACCTTCGCAAGGAGCTGACGTTCACGGTCACGAAGCTCAACGAGTTCAGTGGCCGGACGGTGTTCGCGCCGGATGCGGTCGCGAGCGTCGACAAGGCGACGAACCTGACCGTCGTGGGCTCCGCCGACTTCTTCGGTGAGCTCGAGACGAGGGACAGCTACAAGACCTATACGGCCACCTCGCTTGTCCCGCGGGTCGGCAACGACGGGTTCACCGAGAACAAGCTGCGTGCGGCATCGGTCGACTATCCGGCGGACATCAGCGCGATGTACCTCGGCGTGCCGGACGGCACCTTCGGGTCCTTCTCGGCGAAGCTCGAGGCCGACATCAAGAGCGTGGCTTTCACCGCCTGCCTCGGCCGCAGCCAGAAGGAGAGCGATCCCGCCGGCTTCTGCGCCGCCAACGCCTACGACCCGTACGACCTGGCCGACGCAGCGAGGTCGGTGCTCCGGTCGAGCCAATTCCAGTACAAGACCGATGTGACCGCCCTCAAGTGCAGCGACCTGAGCACGGTCGAGTGCTTCGCCGAGTTCAGGCAGGGCTACTGCCAGTACTACGCGACGACGATGGCCATGATCCTGCGCGACCTCGGCGTTCCCACCCGCTTCGTCGAGGGCTGGCTGCCGGCGACCCCAGACCCGCAGACCGGCATCGAGACGATCCTTCTCAGCAACTCGCATGCCTGGGTCGAGGTGTACTTCCCGGGGTACGGCTGGGTCACCTTCGATCCGACCGGCAACGGGCAGACGCAGCCCCAGGCGCTCATCCCGGGCGACCCGGTGGCGTCGGCGTCACCGGCCACGAAGTCGCCCCGGCCCAAGAGCAGCCTCAACGCCCTGGAGCCGCCGGACCGGACGATCCGGCCGGGCGCCGGCGGCATCGGTTCGACGACCGGCGGGTCCTCGAACGGCCCGTTCATCATCGTCGCGCTCCTGCTCATCTTCGTGATCGGGCTGCTCGCCGTCGTCGCCTACCAGCGCGGGCCGCGCGGTCCCACGCAGCCCGAGACGGCCTGGTCGGCGATGGTCCGCCTCGCCGGCCGGTTCGGCTGGGCGCCACGACCGACCCAGACGCCCTACGAGTACGCGGGTGCCCTCGGCGACATCCTGCCCATCGCGCGGTCCGACCTCCTGGTCGTGGCGGCCGCCAAGGTCGAGGTGGCGTACGGCCGCAAGACCCTCGACGCGGACCGGTTGTCGACCCTGAGAGTCGCCCAGCGCAAGCTCCGTATCACCCTCCTGCGGCTGTTGTTCCGGCGGCCCAAGCGCCGGACCCGGATCCGCCGCATCTGACCCCGGGCGCGGCCGGAGTCGCTCCGGACGGCATACTTGGCGTAGTCGCACCGCGATCGACCGAAGGCAGCGCGAGGGACCCCAGGACCATGGACCGGATCGACCTGACGCCCGAATGGGCCGCCCTGGAGCGGCACGCCGCCGTCCTCCGCGGCGCTCACCTCCGGGAGCTCTTCGCGGCCGACCCGGGACGGGGCGAGCGCCTGACCGCCGAGGCGGCCGGCCTGTTCATCGACTACTCCAAGAACCGCCTGACCGACGAGACGCTGCGCGGACTGGTCGCGCTCGCGGAGCGGGCGGGCCTCCGCGACCGCATCGCGGCGATGTTCCGTGGCGACCGGATCAACACCTCCGAGGACCGGGCCGTCCTGCACGTCGCCCTCCGCGCGCCCGAGGGCACGGTCATCGAGGTGGACGGCGAGGATGTCGTCCCCGGCGTCCACGCGGTCCTGCGCAAGATGGCCGACTTCAGCGAGCGGGTGCGCTCCGGTGCCTGGACCGGCCACACCGGTCGCCGGATCCGGAACGTGATCAACATCGGCATCGGCGGGTCCGATCTCGGGCCGGCGATGGCGTACGACGCCCTGCGCTGGTACAGCGACCGCGGTCTCGCGTTCCGGTTCGTGTCGAACATGGACGGGACCGACCTGTTCGAGGCGACCCACGGCCTCGACCCCGCCGAGACGCTGTTCATCGTGTGCAGCAAGACCTTCACGACGATCGAGACGCTGACCAATGCGCGGTCGGCGCGGGACTGGCTCCTGGCCGGTCTGGGCGGCGACCCGGCGGCCGTCGCCCGTCACTTCGTGGCCGTGTCGACGAATGCCGCCAAGGTCGCCGAGTTCGGCATCGATCCGGCGAACATGTTCGAGTTCTGGGACTGGGTGGGCGGGCGGTACTCGTACGACTCGGCCATCGGTCTCTCGCTCATGGTCGCCATCGGCGCCGACCGCTTCCGCGAGATGCTCGCCGGCTTCCACGCCATGGATGAGCATTTCCGGACCGCGCCCCTGGCCGGGAACCTGCCGGTGATACTCGGTCTCATCGGGCTCTGGTACGGCGATTTCCTGGGCGCCGAGACGCACGCGATCCTGCCATACAGCCAGTACCTCGGCCGGTTCACGGCGTACCTGCAGCAGCTCGACATGGAGAGCAACGGCAAGTCCGTGGATCGGGCCGGAGTGCCGGTCGCGGTCCAGACCGGACCGATCGTGTGGGGCACGCCGGGCACGAACGGCCAGCATGCCTACTACCAGCTCATCCACCAGGGGACGAAGCTCATCCCGGCCGACTTCATCGGCTTCGTCCATGCGGCGGAGGAGCTCGGCGGACCGACCGGCGGGCACCAGGACCTCCTCATGGCCAACTTCCTCGCCCAGACGGAGGCCCTCGCGTTCGGCCGGACCGCCGACGAGGTCCGCGCGGAAGGGGTGCCCGAGGCGCAGGTCGCACCGCGTACGTTCGCCGGCAACCACCCCACGACCACGATCCTCGCGGACCGGCTCGACCCCCGGACCCTCGGCACCCTGGTCGCCCTCTACGAGCACAAGGTGTTCACCCAGGGCACGATCTGGGGCATCGATTCGTTCGACCAGTGGGGCGTCGAGCTCGGCAAGTCGCTCGCGCTCCGGATCTCGCCGGAGCTCACCGCGGAAACGGCGACCGCGCCGGCTCACGACAGCTCGACGAACGCGCTCATCCGGCGCTATCGGCAGGGGAGGGGCCGCGCCTGATCTCGGGGCGGCGGCGTTGGTTGCGTCGGCGGGGGCGTCTGCGGCCCGGTGGTCGCGATAGCATGATCGGGAGCGAAGGAGGTGCCTCGTGGGACAGGTCGTCGTGAACGGCGCCATGATCGCCTGCCCGATGGGGCTGCCCGGGACGGCCACCCTCTCGATCCTCCCGACGTCGATGGTCCAGGGGACCGATCAGCCGGTGGCCACGATCCAGGACATGGTGCCCATGACGAACATCGCGACGTTCGGCATGTGCACGTCGCCGGCCAATCCGCAGGTCGCCGCCGCGACCGCCGCTGCGCTGGGCGTCCTGACGCCGCAGCCATGCCTCCCCGTCATCGCCGGCCCGTGGTCCCCGGGCTCCTCGACGGTGTCGGTCGGTGGCATCCCGGCGCTCACGGCCGACAGCACGTGCAACTGCATGTGGGCCGGCACGATCTCGATCACATCGGCCGGCCAGATGACGACGACGACCGGCTGACGCCGGGTCAGTACCCCTCGGCCACGACGTTGAGGAGGGGTTCGCCGCGCGCGTAGCGGCCCACCTGCTCGAACGCCAGGCGCCACGCCCGCTCGTCCGTGTGCCGGACGTCGCTCGCGACGTGGGGCGTGACGATCACCCCGGGAGCGGACCACAGCGGATGGCCCTCGGGCAGCGGTTCCGGGTCGGTGACGTCGAGCGCCGCGCGGGTCCGGCCGCCCAGGACCGCCGCGGTGAGGGCGGCGGTGTCCACGACCGCGCCACGCGACGCGTTCACGAGGAGCGCCCCGGGTCGCATCCCGGCGAGGAAGCTCGCGTCCACGACGCCCCGGGTCTGCGGGGTGAGCGGGAGGAGGATGACGACGACGTCGGCGGTGGGCAGGATGGTCGGCAGGTCGGCCATGACATGGACGCCCGGGCGCGGTCGTCGGGCGATGCGGACGATCCGTGCCCCGAATGGGACGAGGCGAGCTTCGACCGCCGCGCCGATCGAGCCCGCCCCGACGAGGACGACCGTCGCATCCTCGAGATCGCTCCCGGTGAGCCGTTCGTGGCCCCAGCGACCGGCCCGCT
>DASVIK010000143.1:0-1894 GCA_036382135.1 Candidatus Limnocylindrales bacterium
GCCCAGAACTGGCATCAGTTCGCGAAGGAATACAGCTACATGATCGGGTTCGGCCTCGTGTTCGTGACCGCGACCGTCGTCTTCTCGCTCGTGATCCAGGGCCTCTACAAGCACCAACCCCTCTTCTCCAAGGCGACCGCCTCCGCCGCGCAGGGCGTCCACGACCCGGGCGACGGTCGCCTCCACCTCCGCTTCGGTGAGCGTCCGGTCCGCCTGGAGCCGGAGCCGGAACGCGAGGCTCTTCTCGTCGTTCGCGAGGGGCGCGCCGCGATAGATGTCGAACAGCCGCAGGTCCGTGAGCAGGTCGCCGGCGGCCGCGCGGACGATCGCCTCGAGCTCGGCCGCCGGACGTGCCTCGGGGACGACCACCGCGATGTCGCGCTCGACGGCCTGGTGGCGCGAGACCGGCCGCGACCGGACGGCGGGCAGCTGGCCGCCAGACAGGCCCGCCACGGCCAGCTCGGCGACGATGAGCCGCGCCGCCCGCAGGCCGAGCGCCGCCCCGACATGCGGGTGGGCCTCTCCGATCCACCCGCTGAGCCGGTCGCCGGCCCGGGCGATGGCCGACCGTCCCGGGTGGAACGGGAAGCCCACCGCAGCCGGCTCGTAGGTCACCGGGGGCATGCCCAGCTCGTCGGCGAGCGCTTCGACCAGGCCCTTGGCGTCGTCGAAGTCGTACGGGCGCTCCGGGCGGTTCCAGGAGGCGGGTTCGGCGGCGCCCGTGAGCACGAAGCCCAGGCGCCACCACTCCGTCGGCCCGGACTCGAGGCGGCCGTAGCCCTTGCCGACCTCGAAGATCGCGATGTCGTCACGCCCGCGCCGCTGGTTGGCGTCGACGATGTCGAGGAGGCTCCCGATCAGGTCCTGGCGCAGGACGGAATGGCTCGCCGAGAGCGGATTCGTGACCGTGATCGGCGTGCCCGCGGCGACCCCCTCCCCCGCCGGTGGCGGTCCGGCGTCGCCCGGCCAGACGAGAAGCCCGGCGCGACCCGGTTCCACGAGCGCGTACGTCACGACCTCGGTCACGCCGGCCCCGGCGAGGGTCCGCCGGGCGGCATCGCGGACCTCCATCGGGTCGGGCCGGAACGCCGGAAGTGGTGTGTCCGGGAGGGTCGGCTCGATCGTCTCGAAGCCGGCGACACGGGCGACCTCCTCGGCGATGTCGGCCTCGATCGCCAGGTCGGCCCGCCAGGTCGGCACGACCGCGGTCAGGACGGCGCCCTCCGCCGGGACATCGAGGGGGCGGCTGCCGCGCGCGACGGGGATCGTGGCAGCGGACGCCCCGGGCTCCGTCGTGACGCCCACCCGGGCGAGGAACGACGATTGGGCATCGCCGGCCAGATCCGTCCCGAGCAGCCGGTTGATGCGCGCCGGACGGAACGGCACACGGGTGGGCTCGGGCTCGACCGGCGCCGTGTCCACGCGGCCGGGGGCGACCTCGCCGCCGGCCCACTCGACGATGAGCTGGGCGACCCGGTCGGCGCCGATCCGGGCGAGGCGGACCTCCTGGCCCTTCTCGAAACGCAGGCTCGCCTCGGAGCGCAGGGCGTAGCGCTGGCCGGTCTTGCGGATCGACACCGGATCGAAGACCGCCGATTCGATGACGACCTCTGTCGTGGCCGCGCTCACCTCGCTCGTCGCCCCGCCCATGACCCCGGCGATGCCAAGCGCCTCGACCGGGTCGGCGATGAGCAGCGTGTCCGGGTCGAGGACCCGCTCGACGTGGTCGAGCGTCAGGAGGCGCTCGCCGGCGGCCGCACGCCGAACGACGATGCGCCGGTCGTGGACCGCCGCGGCGTCGAACGTGTGGGTCGGCTTGCCGAGCTCGAGCATGACGTAGTTGCTCGCGTCAACGACGTTGCTCACCGGGCGCATGCCGGCTGCCTGCAGGCGC
>DASVIK010000144.1:0-2001 GCA_036382135.1 Candidatus Limnocylindrales bacterium
GACGTGGACGGGGCGCGGGCCGGCAGTCCGGCCAATCTCGATGCGGTCGGCCAGGTGGCCGCCCGGATCGCCGTGCCGATCCAGGTCGCCGGCGGCCTGGAGCGCGGCGACCACATCCGGCTCGCCTTCGCCGCCGGGGCGACCCGGGTGGTGCTTGCGATGCACGTCGCGGACGACCCGGACCTGCTCGCGGAGTGCCTGGCGGTCGCCGGCGACTGGCTGGCCGTCGGGCTCGACCCGCGTCCGGACCGCTTCGCCCTGTTCCACTGGCACCGCCCCACCCCGCCGACCTTCGAGGGCCTCGTGGGGGAGCTCGCGGAGCGCGGTGTCCGGCGACTCGTCCTGACCCACGGCGCCGACGCGGACCTGCCGAGGCTCGTCGCCCTCGCCCGCTCGCTCGACCTGGAGGTCCTCGTCGCGGGCGGCATCCACGACCTGGCCGGTATCCGGCGCCTGCGCGACGTGGGGGTCGGCGGCATCATCCTCGGCGAGGCACTCCTCTCCGGAGCCATCGAATTCCCCGCCGCGCTGGAGGCCGCCGCATGACCCGATCACTCGCCCGCCGGCTCGCTCGTGGCGGCGTCGTCAGCGTCATGGCGGCGGCGCTGCTCGTCGCCTGCTCGTCGAGCCCGACGCTCAAGCCGACGGCAGCCGCAGGCGCGGGCGGGTCGGGCGGCGGGCCGGCCGGCTGCCCGACCTCGGCGCCCGCCAAGGCGGCGGCCGGCAGCACCGCGACGGCGACGATCCAGACACCGAAGGGCACGATCGTCATCAAGCTCGAGGCCGACCTCGGGCCCCAGGCCGTGGGCAACTTCACCGCCCTCGCGAAGTGCGGGTACTTCGATGGCGTCGTCTTCCACCGGCTCGTGCCCGGCTTCGTCATCCAGGGCGGCGATGGGCAATACGGACGCCTGCCGAACGTGAGCTCGCGGGTCGGCGGCGGCGGACCCGGATATGAGTTCAAGGACGACCCCGTGACGAGTCCCTACACCCGCGGGACGGTCGCCATGGCCAACGCCGGCCCGAACACGAACGGCAGCCAGTTCTTCATCGTGCTGGCCGACAACAACGGCCTCGACCCGCTGTACTCCATCATGGGCCACGTCACGTCGGGCCTGGACGTGGTCGATGCGATCGCCGCGATGCCCAACAGCGGCGGGCAGGCGAATGCCGCCGTCGACCCCGTCCCGATGACCAAGGTCACGATCACGACCCCTTAGGCACGAACGAGAGGAGCACCCATGACCCGAGCCACCATCGCCACCGAGATCGGCGACATCGAGATCGAGTTGTACGACCAGAGCGCCCCCAAGGCCGCCCAGAACTTCATCGACCTGGGCAAGAAGGGCTTCTTCGACGGCGTCATCTTCCACCGGGTCATCCCGGGCTTCGTCATCCAGGGCGGCGACGGCCAGTACGGCAAGAAGGCGAGTCTCGACAGTGGTCGGGTGGGCACGGGTGGACCGGGCTACAAGTTCGAGGACGAGCCCATCAAGGGCGACTACGTCCGCGGATCGCTGGCCATGGCCAACTCCGGCCCGAACACGAACGGCTCCCAGTTCTTCATCTGCACGGACGACCTCACCGGGCGCCTGCCCAAGAACTACACGCTCTTCGGGCTCGTGACCAAGGGGATGGACGTCGTGGACAAGATCGTGTCCGCCCCGCGCAACGCGCGCGACCTGCCGAATGCCCCGGTCGCCATGACGACGGTGACGATCCACGAGGGCTGAGGCGCGCGGATCGTCGAATTCCGCCGCCAGGCGTGCTCACCCCGCGCCGGCCGCCCTCCTGCGGCGCGACCTCCTCCGGTGATCGAGCCGACCACGAGCGCGATCCACAAGGACCAGCCGTCGCTCGACGGGTGGGCTTACGCCTCCGGCGAACCACCAGACGCTTCCGAGCGCCCCCGATCGGCGATAAGCCGCGAGCTGGTGGAGGAGCAGGGCTGCCTATGGCCTGGCGAACGCCGTTTCTCGATCATCGGAGGATGAGAGGTGG
>DASVIK010000145.1:0-2543 GCA_036382135.1 Candidatus Limnocylindrales bacterium
CGCATCCTGGGCGGCGAAGAAGACGGCGTGGGCGTCGCAATGGCCGTCCTTCCCGCACGGACCACCGCGCAGGACGCACGAGGTTCGCCGGCTGTCGCCCTCCACCGACTCGATGATCTGGAGGACCGAGATGTCGACCGCCGGTCGCGCGAGCCGGTACCCTCCGCCCCGGCCGGTCGTGGCGTCCACGAGGCCGGCGGCCACGAGGTCGCGCATGACCTGGGGCAGGAACGCGACCGGGATGCTCATGTCGGCGGCGATGCGGCGCACTGACAGGCGGCCGCGCCCCGGATCGGCCTGCGCCAGCGCGAGCATGGCGCGGACCGCGTAGTCACCGCGATGGGTCAGTTCCAGTCGCATCGGCGGAGTATGCCCCGGGTCGCCCGAATGGGCCGCCGGCGCGGCCGGTCCTCGGTCAGGCTCGACTACGGCGTGGGGGCGTAGCCCGTGAGCTCGACGTAGGCCTCGCCGGACAGGGGCGTCCCGTGGCGGGTCGCGTGGACCACCTGCGAGCCCTCCCAGTACACGACGCCGGTCGTCGGGCGCGTATCGAGCTCCTGGCCGGCGACCGTCGGCGCGAGGTCGATCGCCAGGCCCTGGCTCGGCACCTCGACGTGCCAGCCGGCGGGATAGACGGCGCCGGTCCTCGGGCTCGTCCAGTGGCCGGTCACCGTCACGTGGAAGGCGTCCGCCGGGAGGTGCGTCGTGGACCCGTCGGCCGCGACGACCGTCCCGTAGACGAGCGAATCGGCGCCCGTCCGGTCGCGGACGAGCGAAAGGGTGAGATCGGTACCGTCGGCGAGGTTCACCGCGAACCAGTCCCAGCCACCGCCCCCGACCGCGATGAAGTCGCCCCACTGGTGGTCGAACCAGGCCGCACCTTCGACGGTCAGCGTCCGTCCGTCGAGCGTCACGGTGCCCGCCGCCGCCATCCGCGTCCGCGAGTAGTAGTACGAGCCACCGCCCGGCCCGAAGTCGATCCAGCCGTCCCGGTCGTGGAGCGCGGGCGCCTTCTGGGCCGTCAGCCGGAGGTCGAGGCCGAGCGCGCCCGCCGAACCCGAGGCCGTTGCCTCCGCGGTCGTCGTCGTCGCGACGAGCCGGTCGGTGCCGCCACTCCCGGTCATGCGCCACGGCGGGTTCGACGCGTCGGGTGGCCGCCCGGGGTCCGGCACGAGGGCCAGGTCGAACCCGCCGGCGCTCGGCCGGAGATCGCCCTGCGGTCCGATCTCGGTCCGCTGCGAGAAGAGGAATCGGTCATGAGCCTCGTCGGTGACCGCGAGGTGCGACGCCCAGCTCACCGGGAAGTCGCCGCGTTCCGCGCGGAAGATGACGTACTCGAAGCCGTAGCGGTCGCCGGTCGCCACATCGCGCAGGTGGCCGGTGTAGTACCACCATTCGGTCAGCCGGTCGTGCGGCGCGTCGTCCCGCGGGAAGACGATCGGGATCGGGTCGGGCGGACGGGGGGAGGGCACCGGGGTCGCCGACGGCGACGGCCGGACGGCCGGCGCGTTGGCCAGGACCGGTCCCCCGGCGCAGGCGCCGACGATGGCGGCGACCGCCAGTGCGACGCCGATCCACCGGGGACGGCCGCCGTCGCGAACCCCGCCCGGTCGGCGTGTCACGGCGCCGCTCCCGGGCCGTCGCCCTCGGCCAGCGGCAGTCGGCTCGCCAGCCAGCGCTCGACCCGCGCGGGGATCCACCAGTTCCAGCGCCCGAGCAGGCGCATCGTGGCCGGCACGAGGAGTGCCCGCACGATCGTCGCATCGAGGCCCACGGCGATCGCCATGCCCACCCCCAGCGCTTTGATGAGCACGATGTCGGCGAACGCGAACGAACCGGCCACGACGACCACGATGAGCGCCGCGGACGTGACGATCCGGCCGCTCCGTTCGAGGCCGAACGCGACGGCCGCGATGTTGTCGCCGGTCCGATCCCAGGTCTCCTTCATCCGCGACAGGAGGAAGACCTCGTAGTCCATCGACAGGCCGAACAGGACGCAGAACAGGATCACCGGCTGGGTGGTCTCGACGTAGCCGAGCGGCTGGAAGCCGAAGACCGCGGAGAGGTTGCCCTCCTGGAAGATCCATACGAGGGCCCCGAAGCTCGCCACGATCGACAGGCTGTTCATGACGAGTGCCTTGGCCGGCAGCACGGCCGATCGGAGGAGCACGAACAGGACGAGGTAGGTCGTGATCAGGATGAAGAGGCCGGTCCGCGGGAACTCGGCGGCCATCTCGGTCACGACGTCCTGGACCTCGGCCGCGCCGCCGCTGACGAGGACCCTCATCCCGGGCGGCGCTGCCAGCGGCCCGCCCGGCGCACGGAGGTCCTGGACGAGGGCGCGCCCGGCGTCGGCGTTCGGGCCGTACGGCGTGTAGACGGTGAACGCGGTGAGGTCGCCGGCCGTCGACGAAGCGAGGGTCGCCTGGATGAACCGGTCGGGCGGACCCGAAGGATCGCCGTAGAGGAGCTGGTACTGGGCGAGCGTCATCCGCGGATCGACGTCGACGAGGCTTACGACGCGCGTCACCCGCGGGTCCGCC
>DASVIK010000146.1:0-2227 GCA_036382135.1 Candidatus Limnocylindrales bacterium
CGGCTCGCGTTCCCTGACAACTAGACCCTGTCGAAACCACGCATCCCCACAGGGCGCCGAACCCACGTCCGGCGGGCGCGTATCGTACGCCCGCCCCGGGATCCCTGCCAACGGCCGAACGGCTCGGCTCTGCGGCTGTCGAGGGCGTCTGAACTGGCCAGATGCACGCCCAGATGCCCTGAGGGCCGACTCCGGAGCCAGGCTGGCGTCCCCGATGCAGCTTCGGGCCGGGGTTTCGTGCTCGGCGACCGGCGCCCACGGGCGCGAGAGCCCCGTTTGAACGCCCGGAACGGCCCGCAACGTGGCCCGAGGTATCGGTGGCGCGCATCTGGCCAGAAGGAGGCTCGGCGCGGCCGGGATCGCACTCGGCCGCGCCCTCCGTGGCCAGAATCGCGCCCGTGGACCGCTAGCCCGCTGCGACGCCGAATCCGAGGCCAGATTCGCGCCCGGGGATCGTTAGGCCACCTGCGAGCCTCGATCGACCCGGATCCGGGCCCCGTGGGACCGGCGGCCAGCCGTCGCTGAGCACGAACTGGCCGGCGCGGAGCGGTCGAAGTGCCAGGCTCCGTGGCCACTTTCGGCCTAACGTTCCCGGGGCGCGATTCTGGCCACGGCCGAGCCGGTACCGTGCCCCGGCCGAGCCGGCCCTGCGGCCACGGCCCTGCGGCCACGGCCCCGCCCGAGCCGGTACTGTGCCCCGGCCGAGCCGAAACCGGCGCAACAGCCGAGAAGGCCCTCCGTCCGCGGCCACCAGCCGAGCCGGCGCCCCAGACCACGGCGTCGCGCCGCTACGATGGCGGTCATGCGCCTGATCCCCTGGGAGGAGGAACGGCTCCTCATCTTCGCGGCCGCCGAGCTCGCCCGACGCCACCGCGCGGCCGGCCTGCCGCTCAACCACCCGGAAGCGGTCGCGCTCATCTGCGACGCCATGCTCGAGGCGGCCCGGGCCGGCGGGAGCTACGAGGAAGTCGAGGCGCCCGGGCGTGCCGCGATCGCCCCGGGCGACCTGATGGACGGCGTCGCGACACTGCTCGACGAGGTCCGCCTCGAAGTGCTGCTCGGCGACGGATCGCGACTCGTCGTGCTCGTCGCTCCCCTGGGCGACGGCGCGGCGGACCCGATCCGGCCGGGCGAGATCCGCCTCGCGGACTCCGCATCCGCCACGCCGGTGCTGGATCGGGAGCGCCGCACGCTCACCGTCCGCAACGGCTCGACGCGCGTGGTCCGCGTCTCGAGCCACTACCCATTCGAACGGGTGAACCCCCGCCTCGAGTTCGACCGGATGGCCGCGGCCGGCTTCCGCCTCGACATCCCGGCCGGGGAGAGCGTCCGATGGGCGCCGGGCGAGACCCGAGATGTTGGCCTCGTCCGATACGCCGGTCGCCTCGGCCGCGAAGGCGCCGGGCATGAGGGCGCCAGGCACGAGGGCGCCAGGCACGAGGACGCCGGCCACGAGGACGCAGCGCACGAAGACGCCGGACACGAGGGCCCGGAACGATGAGCCGGCTCTCCCCGGAGGAGCGCCTGGCCCGCTACGGCCCCACGACCGGCGATCGCATCCGGCTGGGCGACACGGACCTCTGGATCCGGGTCGCGGAGGACCGGCAGGCCGCCGGCGACGAGCCGATGTGGGGGTACGCCAAGAACCTGCGCGCCCGGATGACGCAGCACGAACCGGGTCCGGCCGCCCCGTCGGAGCTCGATGCGGTCATCGCCGGCGTCGTCGTCCTCGACCCCGTGGTCGGTGTCGTCAAGGCCGACATCGGCATCAAGGACGGGCGGATCGCGGGCGTCGGCCGGGCCGGCAACCCGGACATCAGCGACGGCATCGACCTCGTCATCGGTCCGCATACGCGGCCCTACATGGGCTACGGGCTCATCGCGACCGCAGGCGCGATCGACAGCCACGTCCACACGATCTCGCCCCAGCTCCTGCCCGCCGCCCTGTCCGGCGGCATCACGACGCTCATCACCGCCGGCTTCGAGGAGCCGCCGTGGGCGATGGAGCGGACGATCGCCGCCTTCGAGGGCTGGCCGCTCAACGTCGGGCTCCAGGCCGGCGCCCGCTCCGAGGGGCCCGCGACCGCCTCGAGCCTCGACGCCCTGCTCGACGCGGGCGCCGTCGGCTTCAAGATCCACGAGGACTACGGCGCGTTCCCGGAGCTCATCGATGCGGTCCTCGCCTACGCGGACGGCCACGACGTCTCGGTCGCGCTCCATACCGACG
>DASVIK010000147.1:0-14331 GCA_036382135.1 Candidatus Limnocylindrales bacterium
GGGCCGTTCCACCCGTCGCCGCGATGAGGACGGGTTTGCCTGCGAAGCCGTCCCGTTCAACGAGGTCGAAGAACATCTTGAACAGGCCGCTGTACGACGCACTGAAGATGGGCGTCACGGCGATCAGGCCGTCGGCGGCGAGCACCGCGTCGATCGCCGCCTGCAGGCGCGGGCTCGGAAAGCCCGTCAGCAGGTGGTTCGTGAGGTCCTGGGCGTGCTCGCGCAGCTCGAGGACCTCGATGTGCGGCTCGATGCCCGCATCGCGGAGGTGCCGGTCGGTCGCGGCCGACAGCCGATCGGCCAGCAGCCGGGTCGACGAGGGCTGGCTCAGTCCCGCGCTGACGACGAGGAGCGAACGGGACGCCGGCGCCTTCACGCAGGCACGGCCTCCGCGGCCCGGGTGACCCGGGCCGTCTGGACCCGCGGGTGCAGCGGCGCGTCCGGTACGCCGGCCGGCCGACCGGCCGCGAATTCCCTGCGCAGGACCGGCACCACGAGCTCGCCGAGCATGTCCAGCTGCTCGAGCACCGCCGCCAACGGGAGTCCCGCATGGTCAACGAGAAACAGCTGGCGCTGGTAGTCGCCGACGATCTCCCGGAAGGCGAGCGTCCGGTCGATGACCTGCTGGGGACTGCCGACCGTGAGCGGCGTCTGCTCCATGTAGTCCTCGAGGGACGGCCCGCCGCCGTAGACGGGCGCCTGATCGAAGTACGGCCGGAACTCGCGGACCGCGTCCTGGCTGTTCGCGCGCATGTAGACCTGCCCGCCGAGCCCGACGATCGCCTGGTCGGCCGGGCCATGGCCGTGGTGCTCGAAGCGACGGCGGTAGAGCTCGACCATGCGCTGGACGTGCTCCTTGGGCCAGAAGATGTTGTTATGGAAGAACCCGTCGCCGTAGAAGGCCGCCTGTTCGGCGATCTCCGGGCTGCGGATCGAACCGTGCCACACGAACGGCGGCACGCCGTCGAGCGGCCGTGGTGTGGAGGTGAAGCCGGTGAGCGGGGTGCGGAACCGCCCTTCCCAATCGACCACATCCTCGCGCCAGAGTCGGTGGAGGAGGGCGTAGTTCTCGTACGCGAGCGGGATCCCCTGGCGGATGTCCTGGCCGAACCACGGGTAGACCGGGCCCATGTTGCCCCGGCCCATCATCAGGTCGACCCGACCGCCGGCGAGATGCTGGAGCATCGCGTAGTCCTCGGCGATCTTCACCGGGTCGTTCGTCGTGATCAACGTGGTGGCGGTCGAGAGGACCAGCCGCTCCGTCCGGGCGGCGATGAAGCCCAGCATCGTGGTGGGGGAGGATGGGACGAAGGGCGGGTTGTGGTGCTCGCCCGTCGCGAACACATCCAGGCCGACCTCTTCCGCCTTGAGGGCGATGGCGACCATCGCCTGGATCCGCTCCTCCTCGGTCGGCGTGCGATCGGTCGTTGGATCGGTCGTGACGTCGCCAACCGTGAAGACCCCGAACTGCATCTGAACTCCATTCGCGCATCGACGATCGCGGGCTGCTCAGCCTACGGCATGCGTCCCGCGTTGTGGCGCACCTTGAAGCGCTCCGCCACAGCCATCAGGCTACCAGCATATCGTTGCCGACGCAACTATCTACCCCGCAGGCCGACCGGCGATCGGCCTCCGCGGGCGCGTTGGCGTCGCGTACCATGCCCCGAGAAGTCAGGCGCGTCAGCGTCGACGACGCGGCGCCAGCGTCCCGGCCCCGGAGGATCGTCAGATGCCCATTCGCAGGATCGCCCTCGGCGGCGTGCTGATCGTCGTGCTCGCAGCCTGCGGCAGCTCCGCCCCGGCTGGCTCGACGACCCCGGCCGTGACGGTCGCACCAGGCGCCGCGACGGCGGGCGCGGTCACGTCGCCGGCCGATTCCACCCCGCCATCGTCAGCCCCCGCCTCAGCCCCGCCACCGGCAGCGAGCTTCGCCGGCGACCCGGCGTTGCAAGCCGGATTTCCGACCCAGGTGGCCGGCAAGCCCGTGACCAACGTGCAGATCAGCCGGTTGGTGGACTTCTTCGCGGCATTCCAGACCCCCCAGGATCAGATCGACTCCACGAGGAAGTCGCTCGCCGCCATCGGGATCAACCTGGATACGGTCGTCATCGGCCTGGCGTCGGCGACTGTGAATGGATCGCCCGTGAGCATCCAGGCATTCACCGTCCCGGGCCTGGACGGCAACACCCTGGTCCAGAACTACGCGCTCATCTCGCCGCTCGGGAGCGGGGAGACGCTCAAGCAGGAATCGGTCGGCGGCAAGACCGTATCGGTCGTGCGGGACTCGAATGGCTATGCGAGCACGTGGCTGTACGCGCACGGCGAGATCGTGTGGTCGATCGCCACGAGCGACGTGAAGGAGGCCACGGCCGTCTTTGCCGCCCTGCCGTAGGGTCGGGCGGGCTCAGCGAACCGGGGCGAGGATCACCCACCTGCCGTACCACTCCTTGTAGGACGGGACGTTCCCAGGGGTGTACGGGTCGTCGTAGGGGCTGTCCTTCCAGGCATAGGGGCGGAATCGATAGGTGGTGGAGCCGCTCTTGAAGTTCGCGTCCGAGATCCTCGCGTTGCGAAGGCCGTCCGACCTGAGCGGGTCGGTCAGGTACACGGCGACCACGCGAAAGTCCGATGAGACGGCGGGGTCCTGCCCGAAGACCTCGTAGCCGTTGATGAACTGAGCGTGGGCGCCGGCCCAGCCGAGGATCCCGACTGGCTTGTCGAACGTCGCGATCGCGGTGACGGCTGCCTTCACCGCGGCGTTGTACGACGCGTACGAGAGGTCCTGGTAGACCATCGTGGAGGCGTTGGCGTAGGAGCCCCAGCCGTAGTAGTTGAGGCCGTTTCGCCAACCGTGCGGATCGGTCCCCATCGATGACGGGGCGTAGGCGTCGTGGGCGCGCTCCCACGCGAGGATGTTCTCCTGGGTCGCGTAGGACGTCGACCTCGTCCATCGAAAGCCGGTGCCCTCGGCGCCCTTCGAGGAGACGAAGTTGAGCATCATCTGCGTCACGGTGGCCACGCAGGCCGTGTAATCGGGGTCCTGGTAGCGCACGAGCCGGGCATCGTAGAGGTTCGCCGTATACGTCTGCGGCTTCGGGATCGGCTTCGGCGTGGGGAGGGTCGCCGGGTGCCGCGTCGACATGCTCGCCGCGTCGGCGCCCCCGACCTGCGCCCCGGGGAGGACCACGAACAGCATCGCCAGGCTGATGGCGAGGGTGATGACCGCGCCCCGGCGCCCGGGCCGGCCACTCGTCGCGCGTGGCGATCGATCCTGGCTGCGATCGCGGCGAGGCGCCTCACGCGGGCGCAGGCCGTCGGGGCCGACACCCCTGCGGTGGGTTGCCAGGAGCGAGAGGATGACCGGTGGCACGAAGTTTCCTCCGCGGTTCTGGGCCGCTTCAGGACGCATCCCGATGATGAGACCGGGTCGGCACGCGTCGCCATCCATCGTTCGGCCGTCGGGGGCAGCCGGGCATGCCACGATCGCCTCATCCAAACGCATGAGACGGCGACCTCTCGTCAGCAGCCTCGCCGATCAGGGTGAGCGTGGACGGCGTCGCCCGCCTCGGCCGCATTGAACGAAACCGCCCACCCGGGTCGTCAGACAGGCGATGAAGGCTTTCGGCATCGTGCTCGTCGCTCTGCTCGTGGTCGCGGGCGGCAGCCGGCTACCCGCTCCGATCGCTGCACCGGTCAAGGCACCGGCCGCCCCGGCGACGGCGACGGCGACGGCGACGACCGGACCACGGCCCCTTGAGGGCTCGGTCTCCAGCCGACCGACCGTGGAGCAGCTGATCGGCCAGAAGCTCGTGATCCGGATGGAGGGCGTGACGCCGAGCGCCGACCTGCTTGGCCGGATCAGGCGCGGAGAGGTTGGCGGAGTCATCCTCTTCGGTTCGAACGTCACGACACGCGCAGCCCTTGTCGCGCTCACCGCGGGACTCCGGGCCGCGGCGGTGGCGGGCGGCCAGCCGCGGCTCCTCATCGCGGTGGATCAGGAGGGTGGCCCGATCAAGCGGATCCCGTGGGCGCCACCGACCCTCTCCGCGCCCCAGATGGGCGATGACGGACGGGCGTCGGTCGCCCGGGCACAGGGCGCGAGCGCGGGCGCCGCACTCCGGGACCTTGGGATCGACGTCGACTTCGCCCCTGTCGCCGACGTACCCAGCTCGACGGCATCGTTCATGTACCGGGGCGGCCGAACCTTCTCGTTCAGCGCGGCCTCCACGGCCGTCCTGGCGGACGCGTTCGCCTCCGGGCTCGAGTCGAACGGCGTCCTGCCGACCATGAAGCACTTCCCGGGGATCGGGTTCGCGCGGCGGAACACGGATGCGAGCGTGGTGACTGTCACTGCGTCGAGCGCGGTGCTCGCCCCCGGGCTCGAACCCTACCGAACGGCGATCGCGCACCACATCCCGTTGATCATGCTGTCCAACGCGACGTATGCGGCCTACGACCCCCGCAACGCGGCTGGCTGGTCCCGCGCCATCGGTGTCTCACTGCTGCGCGATCAGCTTGGATTCACGGGCGTGACGATCACGGACTCCCTCGACGGCACGGCGTTCGCCCGCGGGCTCTCGACCAGGCTGCTCGCCGTCCGCGCGGCAAAGGCGGGCACGGACATGATCCTGACGACGGGCTCTGAGGCGTCGACGCGAGCCGTGTTCGCAACCCTCGTGCGCGAGGCGAAGGAGGGCGCGATCCCGGCGGTCTCGCTGCGGGCCTCATATGACCGGATCCTCGCCCTCAAGTCCGGTCTCTGAGAGTCGCGGCAACCACGGCGTCTTGCCCGATGCGCGATGCTACGCGCGGACGAGCTCGCAGCGACAGGGTGACGTGAACGACCTCGCGAGTCCGGCGCTCTTGGCGATCTTCATCATCGGTGGGGTGGCGACGTGGCTCGCCGGCCTGGGCCTCTCGCGGGCCACGGACGCGCTCGACGACCGCCTGCATCTGGGTGACGCGCTCGGCGGGGTCGTCCTGCTGGCCGTCTCGGGCAGCCTGCCCGAGGTCGCGATCACGGTCTCCGCGGTCCTCCAGGGCCACCTCGATGTCGCGGCCGGGAACCTGATCGGCGGGATCGCGATCCAGACGATGGTCCTGGCGGTCTGCGACCGCGCGGTCGGCGGCGACAGGCCCCTGACCTACCTCGTGGGCTCGCTCATCCCGGTGCTCGAGGGCGCTCTCGTGGTCGTCGTCGTGGCGATCATGTTGATGGGCACCATCCTGCCCAGGTCGGCCGCGATCGGCGGCGTCAGTCCGGCGTCGCTCGGGATCGTCGTCGCCTGGGTCATCGGCATCTTCCTCATCAACCGGGTGCGCCAGCACGAGCCCTGGGAGGTGACGATGGCCGGCAGCAAGCCAGGCCGGCGCCATCGGCGGCTGCCGCACCCCACGGCCGCAAAGCCATTCGCCAAGGCGAGCACCGTGGTCGCTGGGCTCGTCTTTCTCGGCGCAAGCGCGGTGACCCTGGTCGCCGGTGTCGCGCTCGAGACGAGCGGCAGCGCGCTCGCAGATCAGGCAGGGATCAACGGCATCGTCTTCGGCGCGACATTCCTGGCCCTCGCGAGTGCGTT
Source organism: Candidatus Limnocylindrales bacterium (assembly GCA_036382135.1). Classification (GTDB taxonomy): domain Bacteria; phylum Chloroflexota; class Limnocylindria; order Limnocylindrales; family CSP1-4; genus C-114. The sequence goes on from DASVIK010000147.1 coordinate 5,577, forward strand.
GCCCGAGATCAGTACCGGCATCGAGGCCGTACGGCTCGGGGATCACGAACTGGCGATCGGCGATATTTTCGGGGGCAACTCGTTCCAGCTCTGCCTCTTCGTGCTCGCGGACCTGCTGGCGGGCACGCCGCTCCTGCCGGCGGCCGGGAGGGCGAACGCCTGGCTCGGCGCCCTGGGCGTCGTCCTGACCGGGATCTACATCATCGCGATCGTGGTGCGCGTCGAGCGGCGGCGGGCCGGCTTCGGGGCCGATTCCCTGCTGGCCATCGTCGTCTTCGTGCTGGGCATGTGGGGCCTGCAGATCGTCGTCGGCTAGGGCGGACCGGGCCGAGCGGGGCGGTCATGCCGCGGCGGCCGAAGCGGTCGTCTTCGGCCAACCCGATGCCGAGGCCGCCGCGGGCATCATCCGGACGGCCGTGGCGCAGGCCCGCGGCGCCATCGTCGACGCCCGCCGGATCGCCTTGGCCCGACGGCGCGAGCCGCGGCTCGGCTACCCGCGCGGCGCTCTTCGCCGCGTGACCGGCGTATCGTGGTCGCCATGCCCAAGGCGACGGAGACGGACGGGTCCCTCAAGCGGCTCGGTGGCGGGCGCTGGCAGACCCGGGACGACCGGTTCACGATCGAGCCGCAGTCCGGGACTTGGGTCGTCGTCGACGCGGAACAGACCGATGACCTGGGCCTGGCGCTGGTGCGCGGTCCGTTCGGCAGCCTGACGGCCGCCAGGGAGGTGATCGCGAGCGCGCGCGACGCGGCGCCGGCGGTCTCGCCTCTGGCCGCGCAGATGGCGAAGTTGCGCGACCGCTCGGCGTCTGCGACATCCGACGACGACCATCGACCGGGCAGGCGCTCCGCGACGACTCCGAAGCCAAAGCCGGAGCCGAAGCCTGCGCCGACGCCGGCGGCGCCCGAGCCGCCCGCCGAGGCCCGGTGGATCCGCGATCTCGAGCCGATCGAGCGGCGGCGCGCCCACGAGCTGATGGCCCGACTCGCCCGTGCAGGCGTGGCCGATCCCGAAGGGATGGCCCGTCGCGAGCTCGTCGGCAAGGTCCCCGCGGCAGCCGCCTTCGCGGTCGCCCGGGCGATCCGGGCCCTCGGGCCGGAAGCGTCGCCTGCCGATGTCGCCCGGCTCCTCGCTGATGGACGGGATGCCGACCTCGGCGTCCGGTGGCGCCTCGTCGACGGCGACGACCGGCCGATCGTCGTCGACCTCGCGGCCTCGGAACCGCGATGACCGGTCAGGACGCCGGGCCGGGCGCGAACGACGGAGCCCTGGGAGGCGTCTCGACGCGCCTGATCACGATCTTCTTCATCCTCGGCAGCCTCTATTTCGGCCTGGCCGTCGTCGACCGGGTCGTCGCGATCGCTGGCGGTTTCGGCTCGATCCTGCTCGTCGTCTTCCTCGCCTGGCTCCTCTCGTTCCTCGTCGCCCAGGCAGCCGACGCGATCCGCCGCCGTTCGGGCATCGGACGAGGCAAGGCGATCGCCATCGCCTACCTGGGAGTCATGGTCATCGTCGGGTTGCTCATCCTGGGGACCGTGCAGGTCGGCGCCCGCGACGCCGCCGACATCCTCGCCCGCAGCAACGAGGTGACCACCCGGATCCACGGGCTCCTCGCCGGAGCCCAGGACACCCTCGGTCTGAGTCGGAACGTGGTCGACCTGGCGGCGACATTCGACCAGGCGGAACGCGACCTCTTCGCGACGATCAGCGCCTCGCTCAACGACGAGGTCCAGGCGATCGCGGGCACCACGGTCGGGGTCCTTGGCAGTCTCTTCATCATCGTCGTCCTGTCGCTGTACGCCGTCGTCGACGTCGACGTGATCCTCGGCGCGTTGAGCCGAGTCGTACCGAACCGGTACTCGGAGGAGCTGCGGCTGGTCCAGCAGACCGTCGGCCGGGCCTTCGGCGGCTTCCTGCGAACGCAGGTCATCCTCGTGGCGATCCAGGTGGTCCTCACCGTCGTGGTGGGGCTCCTCTTCGGGCTGCCCTACCTGTTCCTGACCACGGCCGTCGTGGCGATCGCGATGTTCATCCCGTTCTTCGGGCCGCCGCTGGCGCTCGTCCCGCCGCTGCTCGTGGCGGTGGCCTTCCGGCCGGAGGCGGCCATCCCGGTCGTCGTCATCTTGCTCGTCGTGCAGACGCTGCTCGTCAACGTGATCCAGCCGCGGCTCATGGAGGCGAGCGCGGGCCTCCACCCGATCATCGTCCTGCTGGCCCTCCTCGTGGGTGCCCAGGTCGCCGGCCTGTGGGGAGCCCTGTTCGGCATTCCCTTTGCTGCCGTGCTCAACCTGCTCGCGCGCTACGTGGTCAACCGGCGGGCCGTGGACGAGGTCGAGGGGATCGACCTGGAGGACACGGTGGCCGAGGTCCGGGCGGCCGATCCCGACATCTCGCTCGATGAGGCCGTCGCCATCGCGGCCGACAAGGCCGAGGCCATCGCCGCCGACCAGGAGGAGGAGGCGCTCCACCCCGAGCCTCCCGCCTGACGTCCGGTCGGATGACCGATACTGGCGCCATGATCGCGCGTCCCCTGGTCGATCTCGATACCGGTCTCGCGGAGATCCGCCGCTCCCCGGCCGATGACGGCACGCTGCGGCTCATCGTCCGCCGACCGGGGGTCGGTGTCCGGGAGCTCGTGGCGAGCGCCGAGCTGCACGCCGTGCAGGGCCTGGTGGGCGATACCTGGCAGGTCCGCGGGAGCAAGGCCACCGTCGATGGTTCATCCGACCTCGAGGCGCAGGTGACGCTCATGAACGCTCGTGTCGCGGCGCTCCTCGCCGGACCGCCGGACGCGTGGGCGGCGGCGGGCGATCAGCTCTTCGTCGACCTGGACCTCGCCGAGTCGAACCTGCCGGCCGGAACACGGCTGGCCGTCGGCGAGGCCGTGATCGAGGTCTCGGCCACGCCGCACACGGGATGTGCCAAGTTCAGCGGTCGATTCGGCGTGGACGCGCTGCGGTTCGTGAGCACGCCGGAGGGTCGCGAGCTGCGCCTGCGCGGCCTGAATGCCAGGGTCGTGACGGGCGGCACCGTCCGCCTCGGGGACCGGATCGCCAAGGCCTGAGCCGACCGCGTGGCGCTACGCCCGAACGTAGGGGTTACGCCGTCGGTGATCGCGGCCGATGATCCGACAAGCGGGTCCACGTGCGGCGACCCGTCCCCGACGAGGATCTCCGTGACCGTGATGGCGAGAACAGATGCGCGAGCGCGGGTCCGCGCCCGGAATCTCGTGATCGTCGGCCTGGCGGGTCTCCTGATCGGGATCGCCTCCTTTGCGATCGCGAGCGCCATCACGACGCCGCGGCGCACGACCCAGGTATACGACCCGCCGGTCCTCGCGGGCCAGCAGATCCCCGGCTTCTGCGCAGGCGGGTTCTACGCCCGGCACGGGGATACGATCGTGCTCACCACCTCACCACATTGCGCGAGCGAGGGCTGGGTCGCCCACGACCCCGGCCAGACCACCGTGCAGGGCGTCTTCGGCCCAACGGCCCAGGACGCCACCTGCCCGTATCCCGGCCACACCTGCCACGCATCGGACATGAACTACCTGGTGGTCGCCGCGGACCGGATCCCGTGGGGGCACCTAAACGTCGTGGACCTCGGCACGGCCGGCTACCGGGTCATCCCGCCGGGGACGCGACCGCTCGCCTGCGCCGACATCGCGATCGGCGATCCGGTCGAGATCGACGGTCGCAACGTCTACCGGAGCGGAACCGTCGAGGAGAAGGGCCAGAACCTCTATCCGCCGGCCCAGGACGGCTCCTACTTCCCGTGCATGATCGCCGCGCACGTCCAGGTCGGCGGTGGCGACTCCGGCGGCGTGGTCCTCGTGCGGGGCATCCCGGCCGGGGTCACGAGCCGCGACTTCGGCGGCTGGCTCGGGTTCACGCCACTGGCCGAGGGCCTGGCCGAGCTGGGGCTGGAGCTCTGCACGACGCCCGACTGCGGTGTCGTGCCGCCCGGGGGAACGGCCAAATGACTGCTTCCGCGTCGCGGACGCGAGTCCGCCGCTTCGCGTCCGTCGGGCTGCTGGTCGCCGGCGTCGTCATGGTCGTCGTGGTCGCGGCCTGGCTGCTCTTCCCGGCGCTTTCGATCCCGTCCGCGCGGTTGATGGGGTGGCAGTTGCATGGCTTCAACGGAATCGGCTTCGACCCAACGACGGCCCAGACGACGGACGTGGTCCGGGTGGCCGTCGCCGTGTGGCCCACGGAATATCCTGCGACCGACGACTCATGGCTGGCGACGCCGGCGGTCACCTACACGCCGTGGTCGGTGACCATCACGCTGCACACGAGCGACTCCTACGCGTCCCTCATCGCCGGGAAGATCTTCGGGCTCTATGACACGGGCGGATGGGTCGATGTCCACCTGAGCGAGCCGCTCGGGGGCCGAGCGCTCTTCGATGGCTCCACGTTTCCCCCGACCGCGCGCCCCTATCCCTGAGAGTCCGACGGCCTCGAAGACGCTGCCATCGTCAGGGCAACGTGAAGTGGGTCAACCTGGAGCATCGGCCCGCGGTCCTGCGTCGACACTACATCCGGGCCCTTCAACGACGCTCCATCGGGCCCGAACCGCCTGATCGCCTCGACCGGCTGATCCGGGTCCATCCAGAAGTAACCGATGGCGACCGCCCGGCCGGCCGGCCACGTGGGGGCCGGGAACGGTACGCGCCGGGTCCGAAGAATTCGTTCGCTGGGCGAGGTCAAGCGGTCAGGTCCAGCTCCAGGTCCGGCTCCGGTCACGGGACGAGCCATCGGCCCTTGCGCATGAGGTCGCGGTCCTTGAGCTCGTTGGCCTCGCGCCAGGCCTGAAGACGGCGCGGGTGGATGCGGAAGTAGAGGTACGGGATCGGCTCCAGGCGCGGATCGAAGCCCGTCTTCGCGGCGAAGGCGTCGCCGACGTCGTCCGGGATCTCGGCTGCCCCGACGGCGCGCGCGGTCCCGTCGATGAGCACGACATCGCGGGTCGGGCCGATGCCGAGCCGGACCCGTCCGGTGGCCAGCAGATTGCGCCCGGTGGGGCTCGAGGCCGGCGTGGCCAGCAGCACCGTGGCGCCGTCCCACAGGAAGGACAGCGGCACCAGGTAGGGGATCCCGCCCTCCCGGTCGCCGGTCGCGACCCAGGCGTCCACGTCATGTTCGAGACGATCCAGGGTGTCGCGCTTGCGTTGTTCCGGGGGCCGGGCGGCCGGGGTCATCGGTGGAGCAGCCTCGTTGGGGCCGATCGCATGAACGCTGACCCCAGCGTCTTGGCCCTGGCGAAGTCCTTCACGGGGTAGATGATCGTCTTGACGCCGTCAGTCACGAAGAACTCCTCTCCTACGTGAGCTCATTGTCACATCGGCTGGGTTTCGTCCGACACTCCCATGTCGGAACGCTGCGAGGGATTGTGACCGTGGCACAAGCCTGATCGACGCAGGCTCTCGGGTGCCCTCCCGCGCCTTGCCTCGCGGGGCTAGGCTGGTGCGACCAAACGCCGCAGACCGGGAGAACGTTCGATGACCGACGACCTGAAGCCCGACGCGGACACCGCGGCCGAGTGGGGCGACGCGGAGGCGAACTGGGAGGCCCAACGACCTCCCGAAACGTCGATCCGGCAGGACGTCGTCGACGGCGTTGAAGCCGTCGGGGACGCCGTCCTCGACACCGCCGAGTCGGTCGTGGACATGTTCCGGCCGAAGCACGTGGAAGCGGACGTGCCGGACCTCTCGGACATCCCCATGACGCCGGAAGAGACGACCATGCGCTCCACGTCCGTGGCGCACGAAGAGGCTCCGCCCGACCCGGGCCGATCCTGACGATGTCGATGGTCCGCATCGCGGTCGCGTCGACGCCGCTGACGGCGACGCTCGACGAAGCGGTCCCGGCGGCGGTCGCGGCGGTGGCGGAGGCCGGTCGGCTTGGGGTCCGCATCGTCTGCCTGCCGGAGACGGGCCTCCCCGGGCACCGCAGCCAGGCCCGACCGGTTGCGGACGTCTCGCAGGCCGCCCTCGACGAAGCCCTGCGCGAGGTCGCCGAAGCGGCGCGCCGAGCACGGGTCGTGACCATCGTTGGGGTCGAGCGCCCGACCCCGGCCGGGCGCGAGATCCTCTCCGTTGTGATCGGCGCGGACGGAACAAGGCTGGGTGAGCAGGCGAAGACGCAGATCGACCCATCCGAGGAGCTGAACTACGTCGCGGGAACCGGCCGCCGGGTGTTCACGGCGGCGGGCGTGACCTTCGGGATCGCGATCTGTCACGAGGGGTTCCGCTACCCGGAGATCTCCCGCTCGCTCGTCCTCGGAGGTGCGCAGATCGTCTTCGCGCCACACTACGTGACGACCGAGGACGGCTCGCTGCCCGAGCGCTGGTGCGATCCCTCGAACCCCTACAACGAGAAGGCACTGCTGTGCCGGGCGCTCGAGAACCCCGTCTATGTCGCCCCGTCCAACGTGGCGGGACCCGATCAGTGCTCGGCGACCTGCGTCATCGGGCCGGACGGCTCCCTCGTCGCGAGGCTCCACTACGGCGTCGTCGGGGTCGTCGCGGCCGACATCGACCTGGACCGCGCAGACCGGCGGCTCGCCCTTCGTTGGGCCCCGGAACGCAACCTCGGGCCGGCCGATCCGTCGGTCGGAGCCGCCTGAGCTCCGCGAGCCCGCCAGAGTCCCACGGAAGGCGACGATGTCGCCGAGGCGACGCCGGGTCCGCCTCTTTTGAGCGTCGAAACAGGGCCGTTTCGTCGTACGATGCCGTCGCCATGCCGACAGGGACTCCATGACGACGATCGCCGCCACCCTCCATGCCGGAGGCATCCAGGTCGCGCCGGGCGCGAGCGTGAGCTTCTCGGTCGAGGTCCGCAACCTGGGAACGGTGGTGGACCGCTACCGCTGCGAGCTCGTTGGCGTCGACCCAACGTGGTGGACGGTGTCGCCCGCCTCCATGGAGCTGTTCCCGGAGCGCACGGGACGCACGGAGCAGCGCCCGGGCGAGACGCCGCCGACCACCGGCCGCTTCACATTCACCTTCAGCCCGCCGCGGACGCCAGCGGCGATCGCCGGGCCCTGGCCGATCGGCGCGAAGGTGACGAGCGAGCACGATCCCACCCAGCGCGTGGTGGAGGAGGGGTCGCTCGCGATCCTGCCGTTCGGCGCACTCGTCGCCGACCTCCGGCCGGTCGTGCTGAGCGGGCGCTTCGGGGCGTCGACGACCGCTCGGGTGACCAATCAGGGCAACCGGCCCGAGACCGTGACGATGCAGGGCTCGGATGTGGCCGAGCGGATCGACTTCAAGATCGACCCGCCGACCGCCACGCTCAAGCCCGGCGAAACGGTCAACGTCCGTGTTCGCCTGTCCGGCGGCGGGACGAAGATCGTGGGCGGATCGGCGACGCGCACGTTCACGATCGACGTCAAGGCCGGCGCCTATGACACGGCCCCGGTCAGCCTCCCCGGCACGTTCGAGCACAAGGCGATCATGTCCGCGGGCGTGCCGGTCGCTCTGGCCACGATCGCTGCGCTGGCCCTCGGCGGGTCCGCGATCTACTTCGCCTTCCTCAGGGGCAACGCGGGCCCGTCGGCGAGTCCCTCGGCCAGCCTTGCGGTCGGCCCGACCGCATCGCTCGCGTCGACGCCGCCGTCGGCCGCGCCGCCGAGCGTCGCGGTCAGCGCCACCCCGAAACCGACGCCAACGCCGATCACGTCGGGCTGGCGGGACTGGACGATGGTCGACGGCGGGACGCAGATGTCGAAAGGCGCCATGGTGACCGCGGCCACCCGCCAGGGCACCGGACACGTCGATCTCTTCACCACGGACACGGCCGGGCGGATCCTGTCGAGCTCGGCCGACAATGGCGGACCGTGGACGACCTGGACCGGCGTCGCGGGCGGAGGGATCGTCCCCGGTACCCAGGTGACGACGCTGGTCGAGCAGGCGCCGTCAACACGGATCGACCTGTTCGTGACGGGCCAGGACGACCGGATCAATTGGAACTTCTTCGACGGGACGTGGCACAGCTGGACAGAGATCCACAGCGAGACCCCGATGGCCCATGGCGCGACGGTGACCGCGATCGAGCCGCGGTTGGGACACATCGACCTGTTCACCACGGATCCCAGCGGATTCGTCGTCTCGAGCTACTCCGACAATGGTGGGGCCTGGCAGCCGTGGTTCGGTATCAGCGGCGGCCAGATCGTGCCCGGCGCTACGGTGACCCCGTTCGTGGAATCGTCCGGCCGGATCGATCTGTTCGTGACGGGCGGGGACCGGAAGGTCTACACCACCTGGTGGCAAGGCGCGGGCTGGCAGGGCTGGACGCAGATCCACCCGGAGACCCTCATGGCCGTCGGAGCGCCGCTGACCGTGAGCGGGAGCCCCGGGACGACCCATATCGATCTGTTCGGCACGACCGCGGGCGGCTTCATCAGGTGGAGCTCCACCGACGACGACCTGACCTGGCAACCCTGGACCGGCGTCGACAATGGCCGGATCAAGGCTGGCGCGCCCGTGACCGCGCTCGTCGAACCGTCGGGCCGGACCGACATCTTCGTGACCGGTCAGGACGGCGGCGTCGATACGAACTGGTCGGACGGGGCCTGGCACAAGTGGTCCCGGATCCACACCCGGAAGATGCAACCGGGCGCGATGGTCAGCGCGATCGAACCCCAGGCCGACCGGATCGAGCTGTACGTCACCGGGACCGACGGGAAGGTAAGAACCGCGTTCTGGACGCCCTGAGCCTTCGCCGGGCACGATCGATGCGGCCGCTTTGTTCC
>DASVIK010000148.1:0-11363 GCA_036382135.1 Candidatus Limnocylindrales bacterium
ATGACGCTCGGTCGCGAGGAGGAGGCTCGCCAGCTGTGCCTTCGCGCGGGCGGCTTCACCGTGCTGACCGTTCGCGGATTGCCAGTCGATGAGCCGACGCAGGAACGCCTCGGCAAGGTCGAAGCGGGGCGCCGCGCGGGCGGCGATGGCCGCCTCATGCCACAGGACCGCCCGGGTCGGCTCGTCGTCCACGAGATCGATGGCACGTGACAGGTGCGTCAGCGCCTGGGCCGGCACGCGCAGGGTCATCGCGCGAGCCGCCGTCTGGCGGAGGGCGCCCACCGCGCGGCGGGCGACGGCCGGCGCATCGGCGTGGTCCGGGGCAGCGTCGTGGGCCGCCAGCAGGTGGTCGGCGACGGCCTCCACGAGCTCCTCGTCGCCGAGCGCGTCGAGGTAGTCGGCGGCCGCGCGATGGAGCGACCGCCGGTGCCGGAGCGATACCGTGCTGTAGGCGACGTCGTGCACGACCTCCTGGACGAAGGAGAGCTGCCCGCGGCCGGGCGAACCGGGCTCGTCGTCAAGCGTGACGAACTCGCGACCGATGAGCGCCCCGATGCGGTCCGACGCCTCCGTCGCTTCCAGCCGGCTGATCGCCACGAGCGCCCCCGGATGGAACCGGCTGCCGAGGACCGACGCGGACAGAAGCATGCTGCGCTCGGGCGCAGGGAGCGCGTCGATCCGGGCGGACACGAGCGAACGCAGGGTCTCCGGGATCTGCATCTGGTCGAGCGCGTCGAGCGGCTCGAGAGGCCCGACGCCCAAGCCCCGTGAGCGTCCCTCGCCACGGTCCATGAGCATGCGGAGGACCTCCACCGCGTAGAGCGGCACGCCTCCGGCACGCTCGACGATCCGGTGGACGGCGCCCGGCGACAGGTCCGGCGCGAGGCTCAGGAGCAGCTCCGCCATCGCATCGTTCGGGAGGGGCTCGAGCTGGATCGCCGTGAAACTGTGGTGACCGGCGCCCCAGGTCGGGCGTGCGTCGAGGAGCTCGGGCCGGGCGAGCGTGACGATCAGGATCGGATACGCCCGCGACCAGGTCGCAAGGTGGTCGATGAAGTCGAGCAGCGCCGGATCGGCCCACTGGAGGTCCTCGAAGATGAGGAGCGCCGGCGTCCACTCCGAGGCGCGCTCGAAGAATCTCCGCCAGGCCGCGAAGAGCTCATCGCGCTCGAAGGCGACGTGAGAGCCCGGATCCAGCAGCGTCGCCAGGCGTGGCTCCATCCACTGCCGTTCGGCGTCGTCGGACACGAGCTCCACGAGCGTGGTGGCGAGCTGGCGGCGGGCGACCTCGGACTCGGTCCCTTCCACGATCCGGGCGAGCCGCCGGACCATCTCGGCGAGGGGCGCGAACGTGATGCCCTCGCCATAGGATGGGGCTCGGCCGACGTGGAGCGCGGGCGGCACCGGCGCCGCCTCGAGCCGGCGCTCGAACTCCCAGACGAGGCGGCTCTTGCCGATCCCGGCGATGCCGATCACCGAGACGATCCGGCTCCGGCGAACCGACACGGTCCGCTCGTAGAGCTCGATGAGCTCCACGAGCTCCCCCTGGCGACCCACGAACGGGCCCGCGTGCCCGGCCGCGCGACCCTTCGGCCCGCCGACGGCGCCGACGGCGCGCCACGTGGTGACCGGTCGGCTCTTGCCCTTCAGCGTCACGGGCCCGGCCGGCACGAACCTCACCGCGTCTCCGACGACGCGCCGCGTCGTCTCGTCGACGAGCACGCCGCTCGACGGGGCCACGCCCTGGAGCCGGGCCGCCGTGTTCACGAGGTCGCCGGCCACCATCCCCTGGCCTTCGACGCCGAGCGTCACGGCGACTTCGCCCGTGCCGACCGCCGCCCGGGCGCTCAACCGGCGGCCCGGCGCCGCCCCCTGGAGCCGGCCGACGGCGGCGACCAGCTCGAGCGCGGCGCGGACGGCACGCTCCCCATCGTCCTCATGGGCCGCCGGGGCTCCCCAGACCGCCATCACGGCATCGCCGATGAACTTCTCGAGCGTCCCGCCGTAGTGGGCGATGACCGAGCGGGCCGCCTCGAAATAGCGCGCCTGGAGGTTGCGCACGTCCTCGGGGTCGAGCGACTCGGCGAGCGCCGTGAAGTCCTCGAGATCGACGAACAGCACCGAGACGAGACGTCGCTCGGATGGCAGACCCGGCTCGGCCTCGCCGTCGCCGGACGAGCGGTCGGTCCGCCGAGGCGCCGGTATCGATCGGCCGCACGCGTTGCAGAAGTGCAGGCCGGCCGGGACCTGCGCCCGACAGCCCGGACAGGTCGCCGTGAGCCGCCCGCCACAGGACCCGCAGAAGCGAGCGGCGTCGGGATTGGGCGAACCGCAACTCGGGCAGGGCATGCGCCGTCGATGACCCTAGGGCTTGGGGGGTTCCGGCTGCTTGTGGATGATCTGTCCGACCGTCCCACCATCGCTGATCACGATCGTGCGCGTGATGTATTTCGCGAGTGTCCGCTCGTGATTGATGACGAGCGTGGCGATCCGCGGACGCTTCTTCGAGACGCGCCTCACCCGGCCATTGATCCCGGACACCTGGCCGGTCATCGCCAGATGGGGCTTGTGGATGAAGTACTCCGATTCGCGATGACTGCTCTTGAATTGCGCGAACGTGACGAATATCGGCGCGTCGACGAACGCCCGGACGGCGTCGTTCTTGAGGGCCTTCGCGGTGAAGAGTGACGCATCGTTGATGCGCACCCAGGTGTTGAACCCTTCCTCGGGTCCGGTGCCGTCATCGGCACCGCTGGGGAACTGGTCGTAGAGAGCGTTCTCGTTGAAATCGTCGTCGTCGGACGCCATCGATCGATCCTCCCTCCCTGAAGTAGGACGCGATGATAGGCGGTCGCTATCCCGGCGTCGTCGTTTCTACGAAGGAATTTCCAGCGTGGTACGGCGATGGCCGGCACGTGGCTCGGGTGGCGGAGGGGGTGGGATTCGAACCCACGAGGCTTTCGCCCGGCGGTTTTCAAGACCGCTGCCATCAACCGCTCGGCCACCCCTCCGCGAGCATTCTACGGGTCGTGCTCTCCCTGACGAGGGCCCGCTGCCGGTGCCTGCGTGCCTCGGGCAGCGTCACCGCGACGATCGCTCGTGCGTCGACCGCCCGGTAGACTCGATCGATGTACGCCCGCCCACGCCGCAGCCGCCCCCGCCGATTCGGATCGCTCGCCATGGCGGTCGGGGTCGTGGCGCTGGCGGCCGGGTCACTGTACGCGACGGTCTCGGTCGTCGGAACGGCATTCGGGCAGGGGCCCCTCGGATCCGCCGGGTCGAGCCAGCCGGCGGTCGGATCCCCGCCGCTCGGGTCCGGCTCCATCGCGGTGGGCGCCTCGGGTGGCATCGCGCAGTCGTCCGGTTCACCGTCGATCCGGCCCTCCGTGGCACCCTCGGGCGGCCCGAAGCCGAGTCCGACGCCCAAGCCGGGGCCGTTCCGGATGGACCTCTACCGGAGTGGCGCCTTCGTCAGCGAGCTCACCCCGATCTGGTGCCTCTCCGCCGCGATGCAGACCTCGGCGAACATCATGGATCTGCGCGCGGGCAAGAAGGCCGATGTGACGAGGACGCGCCAGAAGATGCTGTTCACGCTGTCGCGCTCGATCGCGCCGGCGCCGGACAAGGCGGCCGAGCCCGAAGGCTGGGCCGCCGGCCTCACCCGCCTCGGCTACGGGAAGTACACGGTCAGCGTCCAGCCGAGCATCAAGGCGGCGATCCAGGTGGCCGCCAAGGCGCTCCGGACGACGGGCCGCCCGGTAGGCCTCATGGTCTGGCGGGGCGCTCACAGCTGGGTGATGTCCGGCTTCACCGCCACGGCCGATCCCGCGCTCACGAGCAACTACACCGTCACGGCGGTCTACATCGAGGATGTCTGGTTCCCGCGGATCAGCAACATCTGGGGAGCGTCGCGCCCGCCCGACTCGCTGGTGCCCGTCAGGAAGCTGCCGCCGGACTTCCTGCCCTGGAAGCGGCCCCAGAAGCACTACGCGGCCAAGGACGGCAAGTTCGTGATCGTCATCCCCGTTCGCTGAGGTCGTCCGAGGGGCCGCTCGCCGGCCCCTCGGCACACACCACGGTCAGCGGCGCTGGACGACGACCGTCCCGGCGATGAGGTCGTGCCAACCGCGCCGGCGCTTGTCGACGAAGATCCAGATGTAGCCCAGGTAGAAGACGGCGCCGGACACCCAGTAGCCGATGAGCCGCAGGAACGCCTGGCCACCGGAGATGGGACCGCCGTCGCTGTCACGGACGACCATGAGGTCGAACATCTTCATGCCCGGCGTGGCGCCGCCGCGGGACCAGAACCACGGGAAGTACCCGACGGTGACCACGACGATCGCGACGGCCAGCAATCCGGCAGTGCCGACGACCGTCGAAGCGCTGCCCCTGGCGACGCCGAGGCCGATCGCGAGCGCGCCCACGATGGCGACCGCCACGATCACGATGGTCACGATGATCGCGTCCACGATGTACGCCACGAGCCGGGCGCCGAACCCGCCGTAGGCCAGACCGGGCGCCGGTCCCGGCTCCGGGTCTGGGACCTGCCAACCGCCTGCCACGCCGCACCTCCCGTGACGGTCGGGGCCCTGGACGTCGGGGCTCAGGCCACCGGGCCGATCCTAGCAGTCCCCATCGCGGCCCGAAGGACCTCGGGCACGATCACCGACCCGTCGGCCTGCTGGTATGTCTCGAGCAGCGCCGCCACGACGCGGGCGAGCGCGAGGCCGGACCCGTTGAGCGTGTGGACGAGCTCCGGCTTGGCGCCCACCGCGGGCCGGTAGCGGATGGCCATCCGACGGGCCTGGTAATCGCGCATGTTCGAGCACGAGCTCACCTCGAGCCAACGCTCCACGCCGGGCGCCCAGACTTCCAGGTCGTACTTCCTGGCCTGGACGAAGCCCAACTCGCGCGTGCTCATGAGCAGGACCCGATATGTGAGGCCCAGGCGCTGGAGGAGGATCTCGGCCCGACCGGTCATCCACTCGAGCGCGGCGTCGGAATCGGCCGGCTTCTCGAACAGGACCATCTCGACCTTGTCGAATTGGTGGACCCGCAGGATGCCGCGGGTGTCCTTCCCGGCGGCTCCCGCCTCGCGGCGGAAGCACGGCGAGTACGCCGCGTAGCGGATCGGCAGGTCGGCCGCCTCGAGGATCTCGTCGCGGTGGAGGTTGGTGACCGGGACCTCCGCGGTCGGGACCAGGTACAGCTCGTCCCGCGTGACGACGTACATCTGGTCTTCCTTGTCGGGGATCTGACCGGTCCCCCGGGCCGATGCCGCGTTGACGACGACCGGCGGCCAGACTTCCGTGAAGCCGTTCTCGGTCACATGGACGTCGAGGAACCAGCTGATGAGGGAGCGCTGGAGGCGGGACCCGAGCCCGGTGTAGACGGGGAATCCGGAGCCGGCCACCTTTGCGCCGCGCTCGAGATCGAACAGGCCCAGGTCGGCCGCCAGGTCCCAGTGCGGGCGCCGCTCCCAGGTCGCGCCGCCGGCCGGCGCATCCGCGCCGACCTCGCCGACGAGCGGCTGGACTCGGGCGAGCTGCTCGCCCCACGTTCGAACCGTGACGATGGCCTCCTCGCCTCCGACGGGAACGCCCGGGTCGGCCGGGTTGGGGATGCGCAGGAGCGCCTCGTCGAGCTGGGCCTCGACGGCCGCGAGCTCGGCGTCGAGCGCCCCGATCCGTTCGCCGGCCGTCGTCGACGCGGCCCTCAGGGACGCGACCTCCGGCCCGTCCGGCGACGCGCCGCCCCGGATCGCCTCGCCGACTTGCTTGCTCGCGGTGTTGCGCTCGGCCTTGAGACCGTCGCCCTCGGACAGGAGCGCCCGGCGTCGCCCGTCGAGGGCGAGCGCCGTATCGACGACCGATGAGTCCTCGCCCTTGTCGATCGCACCCTGGCGGATCACGTCGGGCTCGTCCCGCAGGCGCTGCATGCCGACGCTCATCCGTTCCCTCCCGCCGCGCCGCCTCGCCCCGACGCCTTGACGAGGCGGGCGATCACGAAGCCCCGGTCAAGGCTAGCAAGCAGCCAACCCGCCCGTGGGCCGCTCGCGCGGCCGAGGAACGCCGCATAGAGGGCCGCGAACGCCCGTCCGGCGGGCAGCTCGAGCGCCTTGGCAGTCTCGAAGATGAGGGTCTGCCAGCCCGCTCCGGCCGCCGGCGCGTCCGGTCGGCCGGCTCGATCCGCGAGCTCGCCGACGAAGGCACGCTGGGCGGCATCGAGCGCTCCCGCCTCGGCCGGCAGCCCATCGGTCCGGACGGCGACGCGCGCCTCGTCCGGGGCGTACGCCTCGAGCCAGCGCCGGGCGGCGACCGCCCGTTCGGCGAGCAGCTCCGCCTCGAGCGCGCTGAGCGGCGACCCCTTCTCGGTGGCGGCTGTGGTGGTGAGATCCACCGACGGCTGCTGGATGAGGAACGCGACGTGCCCGAAGGCCAGCCGGAACGCGGCGGCCCGTTCGGCGACGACCGCCGGATCGGTGGGCAGGACCGCATACGCGAACAGCCGATCGGGCGACGGCGGCAGGCTGCCCTTGACCTCGCGGCCGGCCGCCGCGTCGGCGACCCGATCGAACTCGTCGAACAGGCGCGGGATGGCGTCCGTGCCGTCCGGGTCGAACTCGATGGCACTGTTCGGCCGTGGCCGGATGAACAGGAACCGCAGCTGGTCGGGTGGGATGACCTCGACGATCCGGTGGGCGGCCGCGCCGTGGCCCTTGGAGGTCGACATCTTGCGCCCGCCGATGTTGAGGAACTCGTAGGGCACGTTGATCGGCGGCTCACGCTCGAAGACCTCGCGGGCGATGGCGTCGCTCCGGTCGCGGCTCCCGCCGGCCGTCGAGAGGTCTTTGCCGCCCGGCTCGATCGTCACGCCGAACAGGCTCCACTGGGCCGCCCATTCGAGATTCCAGCCGAGCTTGGCATGCCCGCCGAACGGCGAGACCCAGCCGGCGTGGCCGCAGCCCCGCGCCCAGGTCACGAGATTCGCCCGGCACTCGTAGTACACACGCTCGCCGTCCCACCGGGTGACGATCGTCGTGCCCACCTTGGCGCAGGTCTCGCAGACGACCTGGACCGGATGCCAGTCATCCGGATGCTGGACGTTCGCCACGCGCCGGTAGATCTCCCGCACCTTGCCGGCCCCGTCGAGCGCCAGCCGGATGTACGGATCCACGTCACCCGCCGCATAGATCTCGCTCATCCAGTAGTAGCGATCGGGATGGATGCCGAGCCCGGCGAACGTGTCGATGAACGCCTGGGCATGATGCCGCGCATAGGACGCGTGGCCGTCGCCCGCCTGGTCGGGCACGTGGGCGAGCGGGCGGCCCATCTCGCGTTCGACCGCGTCGGGCGTCAGGAGCGCCTGGGCGTCCATCGGGTCAAGATCGTCGACGCCGTACAGGAGCGTGGTTTCGACGCCGTGCGACCGCAGCGCCCGGGTGATGACGTCGAGGATGACCGGCCCGCGCAGGGATCCGACGTGGACGGTCCCGGACGGCGTCTTGCTGTCGTTGACGACCTGCGGCCCGTCGACCGAGGCGGCCAGCTCGTCGGCCCAATCCATCGTGCGCCTCGCCTCCGCGGTCGGCCTGGGGGCCGCGACGGAACGCCCGGAGCGGCGTTCGCGCCAGGCGGTCGCGCTAGCGGATGTCGGTGACCGTGTACGTGAAGTCCCCGGCCGGGACGTGGACGACGATCTTGTCGCCCTTGCGGCGACCGAGGAGCGCCCGCCCGACGGGCGACTCGTTGGAGATCCGGCCGTCGGTCGGCCTCGCCTCGGTGGAACCGACGATCGAGAACGTCTCGACCCCGTCCTCGCCGTCGACCACGACGGTCGAGCCGATCTGGACGTGGTCGGAGCCGTGGTGCTCGAAGAGCGTCGCGTTCTTGATGAGCGACTCGAGCGTCTGGATCCGACCCTCGACGAACGCCTGCTCGTTCTTGGCGTCCTCGTACTCCGCGTTCTCGGAGAGGTCGCCGTGCTCCTTGGCGTCGTGGATCCGAGCCGCGACCTCGGTCCGGCGGACGTTCGTCATCTCGGTGAGCTCCGAGCGGAGCTTGTTGAGGCCTTCCTGGGAAAGGTATGTCGGCTTGTTCACGGTCGCTGGTAGCCCCCGATGAGCTGATCGATGGATGGCGGTGGGCAGATCGTTCGGCTGACGGGTCGCCCGCGAGTTCCTCGGCGGGTGGGGCGACGACCCGACGATGCGAAAAGAACTTCAGGCACTCCGCGCGCTTGCGGGACCTGAAGTTCGACCGGCGCAAATCCTAGCCGTCACCTTCCAGAGCGTCAAACGTGCCCCCTCAGCCGGGCTGTTCGGCGAGCCGCACAAGGCGCCGCCGGATGCGCTGGAGCGAGCCCCGGTCGGGGAACGCCACGAAGAGGGTGTCGTCGCCGGCGATGCTCCCGGCGACCTCGGGCCAGCGGGCGCGGTCGAGCGCCGCCGCGATCGCGTGCGCCGAACCGGGCAGCGTGCGCATCACGAGGAGCAGGCCCGATTCGTGGATCTCGACCGGCAGGTCGGCGAGCAGCTTGCGGAGGCGGTCCTCGCCCGACGTCTCCGCCTCGATGAGCCGCGGCGGTAGCGCGTACGCCTGGGTCCCGTCGCGCGAGATCTTGATGAGCCCGAGCTCGGCCACGTCGCGGCTGATCGTGGCCTGGGTCGCCCGGAAGCCGCGCTCCCGGAGGGCGGCCGCGAGTTCCTGTTGCGTGCGGATCACGCGCTGGCCGAGCAGGTCCCGGATCGCCCGGTGCCGGAGCTGCTTCATGACCTCCACGTCAGCGCCCGGCCGGGGTCATCGCGAGAGCAGGAACGCGAACACGACCGCGGCGAGCCCGATGCGATAGGCGATGAAGATGCCGGTCCCGTGGCCCCGGAGGTAGCTGAGCAGGAACGCGACGGCCAGGAACCCGAAGATCGCGGACGTGAGGACCCCGACGACGAGCTCGCCGGTCTGGGCCGCACCGAGCCCCGCGCCCACGAGCGTGCGCGCCTTCCAGATCCCGGCGCCGGCGATGACCGGGACCGACATCAGGAAGCTGAAGCGGGCCGCCGCGTCGCGCTTGAGACCCAGGAACAGGCCCGTCGCGATCGTGACGCCCGAGCGGCTGATGCCCGGGAACAGGGCGATGGCCTGGCCGACCCCGATGATCGCCGCGTCGCGCGGCCGCATCGCCTCGAGGTCCCTGGTGCGGGACCCCCAGCGCTCGGCGAGCCAGAGGAGCGCGGCGCCGACCAGGATGAACACGGCGATCCACGCGAATCTCGTGGTATCGCGGAAGGTCGTATCGAAGGAGCTCTCGAACGCGGCCCCCAGGAGGGCTGCCGGGATCACCGAGATCACGAGCAGCCAGGCGATCCGCCGCTGCGGATCGTCGCCGATCCGCCGGTCGCGGATCGAGGCGAGCCACGCCCGGAGGTACTGCCACAAGTCGGTCCGGAAGTAGATGAGCAGTGCCACGAGCGTGCCCATGTGGAGCATCACGTCGAATGCCGTCGAATCCGCGAACGGGTCGTTCCAGCCCAGCATCGACGGGATGAGGATGAGGTGCGCCGACGACGAGATCGGCAGGAACTCGGTCAGGCCCTGCACCATCCCGAGGATGGCCGCGTGGATGAGGTTGTCCATCGGTGGCGCTCAGCTCCGTCCGGCTCGAGATGTGGGTTGGCCAACCCCCGATCGGCCGCCGCACCGGCCGCCCGAGGCGACCGGACGGAGCGCGCTCAGCGGATGAAGAGCGGGGCGAGGACGAGCGTGATCGTCGCCAGCAGCTTGACGAGGACGTGGAGCGACGGGCCGGCCGTGTCCTTGAACGGATCGCCGACCGTGTCGCCGACGACGGCGGCCTGGTGGGCCGGCGACTTCTTGCCCAGGACGTTGCCTGACTCGTCCAGGAGGTGGCCCGACTCGATGTACTTCTTGGCGTTGTCCCATGCCCCGCCACCGTTGTTGAGGACGGTCGCGAGCAGCACGCCGGCGATCGTGCCCACCATGAGCATGCCGGCCACCGCCTCGGCGCCGAGGAGGAGCCCGACGATGATCGGCGTCGCGACGGCGACGGCGCCCGGCGCGATCATCTCGCGGAGCGCGGCACGGGTCGTGATGTCGACGACCCGCGCGTAGTCCGGGCGCTGCGTGTAATCCATGATCCCGGGCATCTCCCGGAACTGGCGGCGGACCTCGACGATGATCGCCTGAGCGGTCGTGCCGACGGCGCGGATGGCCAGCGAGCTGAAGAAGTAGACGAGCATCGCGCCCATGAGGGCGGCGATGAACACGTTGACGTTGGCCAGGTTGACCGACGCGAGGAGCGGCTCATGGCGGTTCGTGTGGATGAGGTTGACCTTGTCGATGTAGGCGCTGAAGAGGAGGAACGCGGCGAGTGAGGCGGACGCGATCGCGTAGCCCTTGGTGAGCGCCTTGGTCGTGTTGCCGACGGCATCGAGCCGGTCGGTGATCTCCCGGGCGCCGGCCTCGGCCCGGCTGAACTCGGCGATCCCGCCGGCGTTGTCGGTGATGGGACCGAACGTGTCCATGGCCAGGATGTAGGCGGTCGTCATGAGCATGCCCATCGTGGCGACGGCCGTGCCGAAGATCCCGCCGACGTCCTTGCCGTCGGAGTTCACGATGCCGGCCTGCGAACCGAGCCAGTGGCTGGCGAAGAGGGCGATGCCGATCGTGATCGCGGTCACGAAGGTCGTCTCGAAGCCGACCGCCATGCCCGAGATGATGTTGGTCGCCGGACCCGTCTTGGACGCCTCGGCGATCTCACGGACCGGCCGGAACGTGCCGGCGGTGTAGTACTGGGTGATGTAGACGAAGGCGACGCTCGTCGCGAGGCCCACGACGCCGGCGGCGAAGAAGTAGACCCACACGGGCAGGCCGGACGGCGCGTTGCCGGTCGTCTGCATCATCACGTTGGTCGCGAAGAGGAGCGCGACCACGGACAGGATCGTGGTGACCCAGTAACCGCGGTTGAGCATGTTCATCGGGTTCTCGTGCTCGTTGCCGCGGATGAAGAAGATGGCGACGATGGTCGAGAGGAGCCCGAAGCCGCGGATGACGAGCGGGAAGAAGATCCACGACTCGGGGTGCGGCCAGCCCGACTTGAGGGCGATGAGGTACACGCCGACGCCCAGGATCATCGCGCCGATGTTCTCGGCGGCGGTGGACTCGAACAGGTCGGCACCACGGCCGGCGCAGTCCCCGACGTTGTCGCCGACGAGGTCGGCGATGACGCCCGCGTTGCGCGGGTCGTCCTCGGGGATCCCCGCCTCGACCTTGCCGACGAGGTCCGACCCGACGTCCGCGGCCTTCGTGTAGATCCCGCCGCCGAGCTGGGCGAAGAGGGCCACGAAC
>DASVIK010000149.1:0-12445 GCA_036382135.1 Candidatus Limnocylindrales bacterium
GCCGGCCATCGCGCCGGCAAGCGCAGCGGCGAGTGGCTCGATCGCGTCCGGCACGCTCGTCGGCGCACGCCCCGGTCGTTCGTCCGATCCGGCCGGGCCGTGGGCCGGAGCCGCGGTCGGGGCGGTGGACACCGGCGCGGCAGACTTCGCGCTTGCGGCGATGGGCGGGGCGACCGCGGTGGCAGCGGCGGAAGCCGCGACGGTCGCGGTCGCGGCCGGGGCCGGGGTACTCGCCTTGGCCGCGGCGGCGCCGGCGCCCGCGGCGGCGACGCCGGCCTCCTCGATGATCGCGATCTCGGCGTTGTTCGGGACCGTCTCGCCTTCCTGGACGAGGATCTCGGTGAGGACGCCGGCGACCGGTGACGGCACTTCCGCGTTGACCTTGTCGGTGATCACCTCGAGGAGCGGCTCGTACTTGGCGACGTCGTCGCCCACCTTCTTGAGCCACTTGCCGATCGTCCCTTCGGCGACGCTCTCGCCGAGCTGGGGCATCGTCACTTTGGCCACTGGGTCGCTCCTCCGATGGGCTCGCGTTCGTCGGGCGCTAGTGTCGCCCATTTCGACATCCGAGGTCGAGCGCCGCGTCACGAACCACCGCGCCCGCGCCGCCAAGGGCGCTCGGCGTGGCGCATCGCGCCGGTGGGCGCGCCCCGCCGGTCGCCTTTCTGTGTCACCTACGCACCTGGTGCGTGCTATGCGCCTCGCGACGCGTTCGGACCGCGTCCGGGGCTCGTCCCTGAGCTCGAACTCGATCGGTGGACCCGCCGACGCGGGGTCGATCGGCCCATACCACGCACCCCATGCGTAGGTGACAGGAAGAGCAGGCCGCCAGCCGACGCGACCGGCTGCTGCAACCACGACCGGAGCTCCCGGCCGCGCAATGGGTATGCGCGCGAGAAGATCGCCCCGTGTCGAGCCACCCGGCGACGGACCGTCGAGCCCGCCGGGACGATCAGTAGCCGCCCCACCACTCGGGGCCTCCAGCCGAAGCGGTCTTCCGCGATCCGCGCGCCGAGCCGGACCTTGCCATCATGGCGACGGAGCGTCTCCTCGACGCTCGCGATCTCCGTCTTGACCTCACCAACGATGAGGTGGCGCGAGTCGCTGCGCCAACCAAGGACATCGATCGATCCGCGCTCTCCGTACACGGAGAACGACACTTCGAGTCGAACCTCCCACCCGAGCGAGGCCAGGTGTTCTGCCACCCTACCGACCAGGGCGGCGTGACCTTCATCGAGCAGGCGGTCGAGCTCGCCACCGCGCCAACGCACCGTGAGGACCAGGTCGCCGTCGACCGCCGCAAGGATGCGCCGCAGCGTGCCGACGGTCACGCCGTCGACCTGGCCACGTTCGACTCTCGAGACACTGTCCTGGCTCACGCCAGCGCGTCGCGCCACGTCGGTCTGGCGTCGGTCGAGACGCTGGCGGAGGGCGCGGGCGATGCGCCCGAGGCGGAAGTCGCTCATCGAGAGCGATACTCGCGGACGCTCCTCACCCGCGGCTTGTCCGCGAGGGACCTAACGGCGGCGCTCGGGGGGCTGCCAGTCGCGGAAGCGTTCGATGCCGGTGGCGGTCAGCGTCGCGAGCTCGGCGAGCAGGGCCTCGTCGACCCGGGTGAAGTTGAAGCACGCCTTGCCCTGCATCCGGCGGCGCAGCTCGGGCGAGATGCTCTCGAGAAGGCCCGGCGCCATGTAGACCGGCATGAAGTAGTAGCTCACGTAGTTCTTGCCGATGCGGGTCCCCGCGACGTAGTCCCAGGGATGGCCGCCGGGGGCGCGTTCGAGCTTCACCCCTCCCGTCGGATCCTCAGTGAAGATGAGGCGGTCGGCGTGCGCCTCGACCATCGCCCGCAGCCGGGCGGCCACCGCCGAGTAGTCCGCGCCCATCAGTACGCGACCAGCTTGCGGGCGGCCTCGAGGATCTTGTCCGGATTGACCATGAACCAGTCCTCGAGCACGTGGTTGTAGGGCACGCCCGGCACCTCCGGGCCGGCGACCCGGGTGACCGGGCCGTCGAGATAGTCGAACGCCTCCTCCCCGACGATCGCCGCGATCTCGGCGCCATACCCGCCGAACTTGTTGTCCTCGTACACGACCAGGCACTTGCCGGTCTTCTTCACGCTGCTGAGCAACGTGTCCCGGTCGAGCGGCCGGAGCGTCCTCACGTCCACGACCTCGACGCTGAGCCCCTCCTCCGCCGCGCGGTCGGCCGCCTCGAGCGCGTAATGGGCCATCAGCCCGTACGCGACGATCGTCAGCTGCGAGCCGACCCGGGTGACCGCCGAGCGCCCGAGCGGCACGACGTACTCCCCGTCGGGGACGTCGCCGCGGACCGACCGGTACATCTTCTTGTGCTCGAAGAAGAGCACCGGGTCATCGTTGCGGATCGACGACCGCAGCAGCCCCTTCGCGTCGTACGGCGTGGACGGGATGACGACCTTGAGCCCCGGGATGTGGCAGAAGAACGCCTCGACCGACTGGCTGTGGTAGAGCGCTCCGTGGACGCCGCCCCCGTACGGAGCGCGGATCGTCATCGGGACCCCGAGGGCATTGTTCGACCGGTAGCGCATCCGCGCCGCCTCGGACAGGATCTGGTTGAAGGCCGGGAAGATGAAGTCGGCGAACTGGATCTCGGCGACCGGGCGGAGGCCGTTCACGGCGGCCCCGATCGACGTGCCCACGATCATCGACTCGGTGAGCGGGGTGTCGATGACCCGCTCCGCCCCGAACTCGTCGTACAGGCCGTCCGTGACCAGGAACACGCCGCCCTTCTTGCCCACGTCCTCGCCCAGGAGGATGACCGACGGGTCGCGTCGCATCTCCTCGGCGAGACCCTCCCGGATCGCCTCGATGAACGTCTTCGTGGGCATCAGAAGGTGCCCTCGACACCCTCGGCGTAGACGTACCGGAGGGCGGTGTCGGGCGTGGGATCCGGCTGCGACTCGGCGTATTCCGTCGCCTCCTCGACCGCCGCGGCGATCTCCCCGGTCACCCGTGCCTCGACCTCCGGGGTGAGGACGCCGGCCGCGCGGAGCTGGGCCCGGAAGAGCGGCAGGGCGTCGCGCGCGCGCTCGGCCACGAGCTCCTCGGCCGGACGGTACTTCGTCTGCTGGTCGTCCGATGAGTGGGCGGTCAGGCGCAGGACCTTGGCCTCGATGAGCGTCGGGCCGTCGCCCCGCCGCGCGCGATCGACCGCCTCGCGGGCGGCCCGGTAGCACGCCAGCACGTCCGAGCCGTCGACCACCATGCCGGGGATCCCGTAGCCCGACGCCCGGGACGCGACGTCGGGCAGGGCGAGCTCGAGCGAGGACGGCACGCTGATGGCATAGCCATTGTTCTCGACCACGAACACGAATGGCAGGTGGTGGATGGCCGCGAAGTTGAGGCCCTCGTGGACGTCCCCCTGGTTGGACGAGCCCTCGCCCATGAACGTCATCGCCACCTGGCCGGTGCCCCGGATCTTGGCCGCGAGCGCGATGCCGACCGCATGCAGGATCTGGGTGGCGACCGGTGAGCTGACCGACACGATGTTGTGCGACGGGTGGCCGTAGTGGCCGGGCATCTGGCGACCGCCCGACGAAGGATCGTTGGCCGTGGCGTACTGGGCGGTGAGGATGTCGCGGGCGGTCATGCCGAAGGTCAGGCACGTGGCGATCGAGCGGTAGAACGGGGCGATCCAGTCGTGGCCCTTGCGGAGCGCCCACGTGATGCCGACCTGGGCGCCCTCGTGGCCCTGGCCGCTGATGACGAACGGGATCCGACCCGCCCGGTTGAGGATCCACATGCGCTCGTCGACCGCCCGGGCCAGGGCGACCATGCGATACATCTCGACGAGCTCGTCGTCGCTCAGCCCGACGTCGTCACCGAGGCGCGCCGCGGCGGCGGCTCCCCGGGCGCGTGCCGTCCCGCCGGATCGCGGCTTCCCGCCGCCCTGCGGTCGCACGGCCATCGGTCGATCGGCCTCCCCTCGGGTCAGAAGTTGATGGACCGGCCGTCGACGGCCATCGCCGCCTCGCCGATCGCTTCGGCGAGTGTCGGGTGGGCGTGCGTCGCGGCCCCGATCTCCCACGGGGTCGCGTCGAGGCTCATGGCGACCGAGGCCTCGGCGATGAGGTCCGTCGCATGCGGGCCGACGATGTGGATGCCGAGCGTGTCGTCCGTCTCGGCGTGGCCGATGACCTTCACGAAGCCCTCGTACTCCCCGCCGACCAGCGCTTTCGCGATGGCCTGGAAGGGCATCTTGCCGACCTTCGTCGGGAGGCCCTGCTCCTCGCACTGCTGGGTCGTGAGGCCGATCGACGCGATCTCGGGGCGGCAATACGTCGCCCGCGGCTGCTTGACGTAGTCCATCTCGTGGACGTCCGCGTCGCCGGCGATGACGTGGGCCGCGATGATCCCCTCGTGACCCGCGACGTGGGCCAGCCACAGGCCGCCGATCATGTCGCCGACGGCGTAGATATGCGGCTCGCGCGTCCGCATCCGGCCGTTGACCTTGACGATCCCCTTCTCGACCTCCACCCGGGTGGTCTCGAGGCCGATGTCCTCGACGTTCGCGGCGCGGCCGGTCGCGACCAGCATGACCTCCGCCTTGATCTCCTCCGTCGCCCCGCCCTCGGGCCCGACGTCGACGCAGACGCCGTCCTTCGTGACCTGCACCTTCGCGGCATCGAAGCGGGCCTTCGTCATGACCTTGATCCCGCGGCGGGTGAAGCTCTTCTCGACGAGCGCGCTCACCTCACGGTCCTCGAGCGGCACGATCGCCGGCAGGTACTCGAGGAGATTCACCGTCGTGCCGATGTCGTGGAAGAAGCTCGCGAACTCGACACCCACGGCTCCACCGCCGACGATCACGATGCTCTTGGGCGCGTCCCCGCGGCGCAGGATGTCGTCACTGGTGACGATCCGCTTCCCGTCCGGGGTGAGGCCGGCCAGGCTCTTCACCCGCGAGCCCGTGGCGAGGATGATGTCCGTCGCCTGGAGCAGTCGCTCGCCGCCCGTGCCCTCCGCGCCGTCGGTCGCGGACTGGGTCACGCGCACCCGGCCCGGACCCTCGAGCCGGCCACGTCCCTGGACCCAGACGACCTTGTTCTTGTCGACGAGGGTCTTGAGGCCGGTCCACATGCGTTTGACGACCTGGTCGCGGCGGGCGGCCATCTGCGTGTAGTCCACCGTCGGCTCGCCGGCCAGCACCACGCCGTAGTCCTTGAGATGGTGAGCCCGGTTCATCACTTCAGCCGATTCGAGGAGCGCCTTCGTCGGGATGCAGCCGCGATGCAGGCAGGTCCCGCCGATCTTGTCCTCGTCGACGAGGGCGACGCGCAGGCCGAGCTGGGCGGCCCGGAACGCGGCCGTGTACCCCCCGGTCCCCGCGCCCAGGACGACCACGTCGAAGTCGTTGGAAGAGCCGACGGCCACGGTCAGATGGGCTCGGAACCGGCCCGCGACGGCGTCCGGCGAAGAGGGAGGGTCATCGCCGCGATGGTACGCGCGACGTCCCGCGAGGTGCAACCGCCTCGGGCGGCCGAGCGCTCCGAGCACGGCCCGCTCGCCCGACGGTCGACCGGACCGCGCCCGGTGCTAGACTCGGCCCGCGTCTGTCGGGCACGGCGGTCCGAGCCGTACGTGCGGGGCCCTTGTCGGGTACGGGGCGCCGCTGTCGGAGTCATCGAGCGTGGACCCTGCGAGCCTCGCCGCCGACCTCGCCCTCGTGCTCGTCGCGTACCTCGCCGGCTCGATCCCGTTCGGGGTGATCGTCGCACGGATCAGCGGCGGGCCCGACCCCCGGACGATCGGCTCCGGCCGGACGGGTGGCACGAACGCCCTCCGGGCGCTCGGTCGCAAGTGGGCGACCGTCGTCGTCCTCGGCGACCTGCTCAAGGGCGCGCTGCCGGTCATCCTGGCCCGGGGCGTGACCGGCCAACCCGCCGTCGAGGTGGCCTGCGCGTTCGCGGCGGTCGTCGGGGCGTCGCGCTCCGTGTTCCTGGGCTTCGGCGGCGGTCGGGGGGTCGGGACGGGCGTGGGGACGATGCTCGTCATCGAGCCGGTCGCGGTCCTCCTCGCGACCCCCGTCTTCGTCGTCGTGATCCTCGTGACGCGCTACGTGTCCCTCGGGTCGCTGCTCGCGTCGGCCGCGATGTTCCCGGCGATGGGCCTGCTCTGGCTCGTGGCGAGCGGCACCGTGCCGCCGGCCTACCTGGTCTATGCCGCGGCCGGGCCGGCGCTGATCTGGCTGTCCCACGCCGACAACATCGACCGGCTCATCCACGGCACCGAGCGCAAGTTCGACATCGGGCTCCTCGGCGGGCGCGACTCGAACCGGGGCTGACCGCGCCGCTCGCCGCTGCTCGGTGGGCCCGGCGCGACCGGGCCGGGAATCGAACGACCCGGGCGGCTGACGGCCCGGGTCGCTGGTGTCGCGGGGGCGGGTCGGACTGGGCGGCCGACCCGGAGAGGAGTCTGGGACTAGTTGCCGCGCATGCTCCGGAAGCAGTCGCTGCAGTAGACGGGCTTGCCGCTCGTCGGTCGGAAGGGAACCTGGGCCTCGCGGCCGCAGTTGCTGCAGGTGGCAGTGAACATCTCACGAGCGCCTCGCTCGTAACCGCCACCACCGCCGCCGTAGCCACCACCACCGCCGCCGCCGCTGCTGTAGCCGCCGCCGGAGCTATAGCCACCGGAACCGGAGCTATAGGCACCGGCACCGCCGCCCGTCGAGCCACGAGCAGCCTTGCGGCTCGCCCTACAGCTCTGGCAGCGACGAGGCTCGGTGAACCCGCGCTGTGCGTAGAAGTCCTGCTCACTCGCTGTGAACACGAACTGCTGACCGCAATCTGCACAGGTCAGGGTCTTGTCGTTATACACCTAAACGAAACTCCTCTCGGGTAGCCCGCGCGATCCGTCGTGATCCCGCGTCAGCCGAGAGGAGTCCGGGTCGGTTCGTATGAGCTACATGTTCTGTCATGGGCGAACCCCATGACGTTGTACGGGCGGGACTATACGGCCAACGTCAAGCCCTGTATAGGGGTCGATTTGGCGGATGGCGCGTGCATGCCCCGGCGCGGCGCGCGAAGCGCTTCGCGGGGACCCGCGGAACGCCGCCGGACGCCGCCGTCAGTCGGGCCGGGCCCAGTCCCGCGAGCGCTCGACGGCCCGGTGCCAGCCGCGCAGGAGCTCGCGTCGGTGGGCTGGATCCATCGACGGCTCGAACCTCCGGTCCACCCGACGGAGCGCGCCGATCTCGGCCGCCGACCGCCAGAACCCGACGGCCAGGCCCGCCAGCGCGGCGGCCCCCCAGGCCGTCGTCTCGACCACGGCCGGGCGTTCGACGGGCACGTCGAGCAGGTCGGCCTGGAACTGGAGGAGCGCGTCGTTGACCGCCGCTCCCCCGTCGACGGCCAGGACGTCGAGTCGGATCCCCGCATCGGCCTGCATCGCGTCGAGGAGGTCGGCCACCTGGTAGGCCATCGAATCGATGGTCGCCCGGGCGATCTCGGGCAGGCCGGTCCCGCGCGTCAGGCCCACGATGGCACCACGGGCGTAGGGATCCCAGTACGGCGCCCCGAGCCCGACGAACGCCGGTACGAGGTAGACGCCGCCGGTGTCCGCGACGCCCGAGGCCAGGCGCTCGACGTCGGCGGAGCGCTCGATGACGCGCAGGCCGTCGCGCAGCCACTGGACAGCGGCCCCCGCGACGAAGACCGAACCCTCGAGCGCGTAGGTGACCGGACCGTCCGGCCCGAGCCGCCAGGCCACCGTCGTGAGCAGCCCGTTCGCCGAGACGATCGGCCGATCGCCGGTGACGAGCAGGAGGAAGGCGCCCGTCCCGTACGTGTTCTTGGCCTGGCCCGGCGCGAGGCAGGCCTGGCCGAACGTGGCCGCCTGCTGGTCCCCGGCGACGCCGGCGATCCGGATCGGCGCCCCGAAGACCTCGGCGTCGGTCGTGCCGTACACCTCGGACGACGACCGGACCTCGGGCAGCACGGCCCGCGGGATCTCCATGGCCGCGAGGAGCTCGTCGTCCCATGCCAGCTTCCAGATATCGAAGCACATCGTCCGGCTGGCGTTCGAGACATCCGTCGCGTGCACCCGTCCGCCGGTGAGCCGCCACAACAGGAAGCTGTCCACCGTGCCGAAGGCCAGCTCGCCCCGCTCGGCCCGTTCCATGAGGCCAGGCGCCGAGCGCAGGATGTGGCGGATCTTGGGACCGCTGAAGTAGGCGTCGATCGGCAGGCCCGTCCGCTCGCGGATGAGGCCCTCGAGTCCTCGTGCCCGGAGCTCCTCGCAGAACGGCGCCGTGATCCGGCTCTGCCAGACGATCGCGTCGGCCACCGGCCGGCCCGTCGCGCGGTCCCAGACGATCGAGGTCTCGCGCTGGTTCGTCAGGCCGATCGCCGCGATGTCGGCCGGCGTCGCCCCGGCCTCCGCGATCGCCGCCCGGGCCGCCTCGATCTCGCTCGACCAGATCGCCTCGGGGTCGTGGGTCACATGGCCGGGTTCCGGAAACGTCTGGGGGAACTCGCGGGCGGCCGAGGCGACGGGCCGGCCGGCCACGTCGAACAGGATCGCCCGTGACGACGTCGTCCCCTGGTCCAGGGCGAGGATGTACCGGGCGGGCACCGTCGCGATCCGCTGGTCAGGCGCCGGGAGGCGGGACGTCGAAGTCGCGGTGGGCCCGGGCGAGGAACGCGGCGACATCGTCCTGCCGCCGGCGCTTCGTCCAGCCGAGCTCGGCCCCGAGGATCTCGGCGACCCGTGGCGCGATCGCCGCGCCCCGGTCCGGAAGCTCCTGGGCGAGGCGCGTCCGCCGGACGAGGACGTCCGCGACGCCCAGCGCCAGCTCCTCGCGCGCGGCCCAGGCGACCTCGGCCTCCAGGTGGTCGATGTCCGGACCGAGCGGGCGGAGCAGGCCGAGCCGCTCCCCGAGAGCGACGACGTCG
Source organism: Candidatus Limnocylindrales bacterium (assembly GCA_036382135.1). GTDB lineage: Bacteria > Chloroflexota > Limnocylindria > Limnocylindrales > CSP1-4 > C-114. The sequence continues at coordinate 8,933 of DASVIK010000149.1, forward strand.
GGGGCTTCCGTCCCGTGGCGAGCCACGAGGCGGGCGGCGTGGCGCCGCTCCAGACCGGTGCCGGCGAGGCGGCCCGTGAGGCCGTCGGTCAGGGCGTCGAGCGCCGGATGACCGGCCGCGCCGATGATCGGCAGCTCCGCGGTCCCGGACGGCCGCGCCCGCGCGATGCCCTGGCCCTGCCCGCCCCGGATCGCGCCCTCGTACGCGGCGTCCAGCGCGGCATCGACGACATCGCGGGCCATGATCCGGTAGGTCGTGTACTTGCCACCGCCGATCCGCGCCAGGCCGTCCGACTCGACGCGGACGCGATGCTCGCGCGACACCCGCAGCGTCGACCCGTCGCCGGACGGCCCGTCACCCACGAGCGGACGCAGTCCCGCGTAGACGCCGACGAGGTCGGCCCGGGTCAGGTCGACCTCGAGCGTCCGGTTGACCGCCGCGAGGATCTCGTCGATGTCGTCGCCCGTGGGCACGACCCCGTCGGGCAGGCCCTCGTACGGCAGGTCGGTCGTGCCGATCAGCCAGTGACCGGGCCACGGGACGAAGAACACGACCTTGCCGGGGACCCGGATGGTCAGCCCGGAGGCCGCCGGGATCCTGTCGCGGCGGACGATGAGATGGCTCCCCCGGCTGGGGCGGATGGCCGTCGTGGCGGATCCCTCCACCGGGAACGCGCCGTCCGGCTGGCCCGACCAGACGCCCGTGGCGTCGATGACGGCTCGCGCGCGGATGACGAAGTCGTTGCCGGCGAGCTCGTCGTGGACGTGTACCCCGGCGATCCGGCCGCGTTCGCGGACCGCGCCGTGGACCCGCAGCCGAGTCGCCACCGTCGCGCCCCGGGCCCGGGCAGTGCGGGCCACGGCGAGCGCGTACCGGGCGTCGTCCTCGACCCCGTCGTGGAACACGAACGCGCCCCGGAGGCGCGCCCGGCGCAGCACCGGCGTGTGCTCGAGCGCGGCTTCCACGCCAAGATAGCGATGGCGCCCGCCGTCCCGGGACGCGCCCAGCAGGTCGTACAGGGTGAGGCCGGCACCGTAGAACGGGCGGACGGTGAACGGGTCGCCGTAGAGCGGGAAGAGCAAGGGCTCCAGGCGCACGAGGTGCGGCGCCAGGCGGAGCAGGCGACTGCGCTCGGCGAGCGCCTCGCGGACGAGCCCGAAGCGGAACTGCTCGAGATAGCGCAGCCCGCCGTGGATGAGCCGGCTCGATCGGCTCGAGGTGCCGGCGGCGATGTCCTCACGCTCGATGCAGGCCACCCGGAGGTCGCGGCTGACGCCGTCGAGGGCGGCCCCGGCGCCGGTGACCCCGCCACCCACGATAAGCAGGTCCCAGCGCTCGTCGGCCAGGCGGGCGAGGTCCGCCCGCCGTCGCTCCAGCGGTCCGCCCACTGTCGTGCCGGCCGGTCCGTCCGTCGCCGTCCCTGCCCCCGTGCCGATCACGCCGGCGGCCGGCGCATGGCGAGCCGGACCATGAGCCCGACGGTCCCGACGAGCAGCACGACGATCACCAGCGGCGTCCGGAACACGAGGTCCTGACCGGCGGGCGGAAGCAGCCCGGTCACGGCGGCCGCACCGAGGGACACCCCGACGATCGCCACGGCCACGAGGAGCACCTCGCGCCAGCCGGGCGCCCGCGAAGCCGTCGTGCGGACCGGGCGGCCGACGCCGGCGGGATCGCCGGCGCGCTCCGGACCGGACCCGGGGCGGGCGGCGGGCGGCAACCCAGCGGTCGTCCGTTCCTCAGCCACGGTCGGCCTCCGACGGGATGCCGATCGGGGCCACGAGCACCTTCCCGGCGAAGGCCGCACCGCGCCGCGTGCGCAGGCCCGACTTGGGGCGATGGAACGTCACCGTGACGTCGGCGCGGACGACGGGATCCGAGATCTCGCCGCTCGTGAGATCCACGGCGGTCGGCGTGTCGACGGCGAGGACCGGGACCCCGGTCTCGCGGGCGTGACGGATGAGCTCCACCGCCGAGCGGATGGGGTCGCGCAGCTCGCCGCGGACGCCGGTGCCGAGCAGCGCGTCGATGACGACCGAGACGCGCTCCACGCCCTGGGCGAGGACGGCGAGATCGCGCGGCGACGGGGCGTGGATCCGGGTGACCTCGGAGGAGGCCGCGAGTCGATCCCAGTTCGGGCCGCTCTGCTTGCCGGGCGGGCGACCTTCCGGAGCCACGAACGCGACGACGACGGTCGCGCCCTGGCGGGCGAGATAGCGGGCGGCCACGAATCCGTCGCCACCGTTGTTGCCAGGGCCGCACAGGACGAGGAACGGGCCAATCCCCGAGCGATCGGCACGGAGCGCGAGCGCGTGCGCGGCGGCCGCGACCGCGGCGCCGGCATGCTCCATGAGGACCCCGGCCGGGATGCCGAGTGCCTGCGCCCGGCGGTCCGCCCCGGTCATCGCCTCGGCCGTCATCGGCGGCCGATCCATGGCCTCCGCCCAGTGCCCGGCCAGGCCGCGCAGGTCGAGGCTGAACAGGTCGGGGTCGTCGGCCGGCAGCGGCGTCGCCTTCGAACGCAGGGTGGTCATCGACGCAAGCCTACCGCGCCGGCAGCCGGGCGCGGAGGACGGGCGTCCGGGGCGACTCCGGCGTGCTCGCGGCGGTCGAGGGAGCGCCCCCGGCGAGCTCGATCATCCCCTCGGTCGCCAGCGTCCGGAGGGCCGCCTCGACCGCGACCGGGTCGTGTTCGCCGATGGGTCCGTCGAACGTGGCCCAGCTCTCGCCCGCCGTCTCGCGGAGCCGATCGAGGATCCGGCCGCGCAACCAGCGGCGGGTCGTGGCGAACGCCGCCGGCCGCTCGCGCGCGGCACGGGGCCCCGCGGGGGAGGATCGCGGGCGCGTCGTCCTGGGCCGTCCGGTCGCCTCGGAGGCGCCAGTCGCGCGGGGCTCGGCCGTTGGCCAGGCCGCCGCGGCCGCGCACCATGGCCGGGCCGGGCAATCCGGGCACAGCGGCCGGCGGATGCGGCAGACGGTGGCGCCAAGGTCCATGAGGGCGTGGGTCCAGCGGCCTGGTTCGGTCGGCGGGACCAGCTCGTCCGCGACCGCCTGGAGCCGGGCGGCGCCGATCGCCGTGGGTCCATCCGGCCCACCGACGATCCGGCCGATCACTCGCCGGACGTTGACGTCCACCGCGCCGACCGGCCGGCCGAACGCCAGCGCCGCGACCGCCCGGGCCGTATACGGACCGAGGCCGGGCAGGCGCTCGAGATCGGCGACGCCGGACGGTAGCCGGCCGCCGTGGTCGGCCACGACGGCGCGGGCGCAGCGCAGCAGGTTCAACGCCCGGCGGTCGTAGCCGAGGCCGCGCCAGGTGCGCAGCGCGTCGGCCGGCGACGCCGCCGCGAGGGCCTCGAACGTCGGGAACCGGACCATCCACGCCTGCCAGTAGGCTTCGGCCCGGGCGATCTGGGTCTGCTGGGCCATGACCTCGCTGACGAGGATGGCGTATGGGTCGCGCGTGCCACGGAACGCCAGCTCGCGACCCACGGCTCCGTACCACCCGAGGAC
>DASVIK010000150.1:0-3293 GCA_036382135.1 Candidatus Limnocylindrales bacterium
AAGGACCGTGTTCACGGTCCAGTCTCCTTCCCGGCCGGCCGACGGGGATCGGGCCGGCCCTGCGGGGCGGGATGACTCGGCAGGTGACAGGACCCTAGACGACGCCCCTGCACGCGCACTCCCGGGGCCGCGCGGCCGCCGTACTCCGCCTGCACGGCGGATCGACTGGGGCTTCCTTCGGCGTCGACGCTGTCCGGTGCGCCGCCCGGTGCGGGAGCGGCAGATGGGCGGGGTCAGCCCGCCGCGGTCTCCGGTGAGTCGAGCGGGCGATGCCGACGCGTTCCCGCGGCACGCGCACCGGTCGGGATCGATGCCGCGACGGGGCGGTCCACGGGCGGACGCGCGTCGAGCGGGCGATCAGCCGGCGATGCCGGACCGGACGAGCGCCTCACCCTATCGGCGGATCCGGGGCCGGCGACCGGTCGGGACCGGCGCGCAGGGCTGGTGGTCGTGGACGGGTTCGAACCCGCGGCGGCCGCGGCGTGGCGTGGGGCGGTCTTGAGGCTCGGAGCTCCGGCGGCTGGTCGGGGAGCGTCGGTCGACGCCGGCGGAGCCGTGCGCAACGTTCTCCGGGGACCGCTCGGTGGTTCCGGGGTGCGGGGAGCCGGGCGGTTCGGCGCGACGGGGTGCGTCGCCGGGGCATGGCTTGCGACGGCCGGGCGGCTCACCGGCGCGACATGGGGTTCGCGGAAGGGGCGGGGGAGCTCGGGCGCCGCTGCAGGGGCGCCAGGAGCGCCCGCCAGGAGGCGCACGGCGTCGGCGTCGGGTTCCGGGGCCGAGACGGAGAACAGCTCGCAGAACAGGCGCACGAGCGCCGGATCGAACTGCGTCCCCGCGTGGCGGCGCAGCTCGCGGATCGCCGCCTCGTGGCTCATCGCCCGCTTGTACGGCCGGTCGTTGGTCATCGCGTCGTAGGCGTCCGCGATCGAGACGATCCGCGCGCCGAGCGGGATCTCGTCACCGCGCAGCCCGAACGGGTAGCCGTGCCCGGCGAAGCGCTCGTGGTGGTGGAGGATGAGCGGCACGGACTCGCGGAGCGCCGTGGCCTGCTCGAGGATCACCTGGGCGATGCGCGGGTGCTGGACGATGGCCCGCCACTCGGAGCTCGTCAGGGCGCTCGACTTGGCGAGGATCTCGTTCGGTACGGCGACCTTGCCGATGTCGCGCAGGAGGGCCGCGACCCGGATCCGCTCGACCTCGGGCGCGGGCAGCTCGAGACCGATCGCCATGCTCGTCGCGATGGCGACGGCGACCGGCGACGGGCGGCCCCGGTCGCCGGGCAGGTCGGCGATGACGGCGGCGAGGGACGAGAGGACGGTCTCGCGCGCCGCGAGCCCGATCTCCTCCGCCCGGGCGCGACCGGCCGGCGAGATGGGGGCGCGCAGGACACCGGCGTCGTCCTCGGGCTCGGCGAAGACGTAGGTCTGGTTGCGCCCGAGCGACTTGGCCGAGTACATGGCGGCGTCGGCGTCGCGGACGAGCGTGTCCGCGCGCAGGCCCTGGCCCTGGCCGCCGGCGATGCCGACCGACACATGCACGCCGATCGACCGACCGTCGATGTCGAAACGCTGGCGCTCGATCTCCTGGCGCAGCTTGTCGGCGAGCGCCGCTCCGTCGTCGACGCCCGTCTCGGTGAAGATGAGGAGGAACTCCTCGCCCCCGTAGCGCCCGACCTGGTCCGTTCCCCGGATGCTCGTGCGCAGGGTCTGGGCGACGGCGCGGAGGACGAAGTCGCCGACGCGATGCCCGTGCGTCTCATTGATCTTCGAGAGGTGGTCGATGTCGATGAACGCGACCGTCAGGGGTCGCAGGTACCGGCTCGCCCGGTCGACTTCGGCGGAGAGCGCGGCCAGGATCGCCTGGCGGCTTTCGATGCCCGTCAGGCGGTCCACCGATACGACGTCGCGACCGGTCGCGTAGGCCTGGGCGAGCGAACGGAGCGCGCGGGCGAGGCGGCCGTTCGGGCCGCTGGCGAGGGCTTCGAGGTCGACGTCGGCGTCGCCGGCGACGAGGCGCTCGGCGGCCTCCACGAGGGGATCGAGGCGGATCCTCATGTACAGCCAGACGAGGCCCGCCGAGGCCGTGGCGCCGAGCACGATCGCCGCGACGGCGCGGATGCCATTGCGGGCGTCGATCGACCAGGCGTCGGGCAGGATGGCCGGGATGGCTACGAGCGCGCCGGACAGGAAGAGCGAGACCGCCACCAGCGACCCCGCGAACACACGGATCACATGGGAAATCTAGCGGTGCGCGAAGGCCACGTTGAGCATCCCGAAAGTACCCCCGCGGGGTACCGGAAGTCCCCTGACCACCCATTGCCGACCGCTGCGTCGGTCCGCCGGCCCGGGTCGGTGCCTCGGCGCGCAGGCCGCCGAAGGTCCCGGTCGGCTGGTATACTCCGCGGGTCCTCGGACCCCAGGCCGACCGGCCCGCCGCCCAGGAGTACGACGATCGCGCAAGGAAGGGCAACGTTCGTCCAGTGAGACGAGCGCCCACAGCCGACCAGCCTCTCCGCCCGTCCCCCGGCGGTGTGAGGGGGCAGTCTACCCAGGTCCCGGACCACGCGGCCCGGGCCTTTTCGTTTCCCCAGCCGATCGCGACCCGGCGCACGCACCCCGGCCTCCGGAGGGTGAGCTGATGCCGGCCACGATCATCGTCGGGCTCCAGTGGGGCGACGAGGGCAAGGGCAAGACAACCGACTTCCTCGCGGAGCAGGTCGCGATGGCCGTCCGCTATCAGGGTGGCGACAACGCCGGCCACACGATCATGCTCGGCGACGAGGTCTTCAAGCTGCACCTCGTGCCATCGGGCGTGCTCTACCCGCACATCACCTGCGTCATCGGGGCCGGGGTGGTGGTGAACCCGGCCACGCTCATCAGCGAGCTCGACGGGCTCATGGCCCGGAACATCGACGTGAGCAAGGTCCGGGTGAGCCGGAGCGCGCACGTGATCATGCCCTACCACCCGGCCCTCGACCGGCTGTCCGAGGCGCGCCTCGGCGGCGACGCCGTGGGGACCACGCATCGGGGGATCGGGCCGGCCTATGCGGATCGGGCGTCACGGATCGGCCTGCGCATGGAGGACCTCCTCGACGAGGCGGTCCTGCGCCAGAAGCTCGGCCGCCTCCTGCCGGAGAAGAACCTCCTGCTCGGCACGGCCGCCGAGGCCCTGCGGTTCGAGGTCGAGCCGCTGGTCGCCGAAGCCCTGGTCTGGGGCCGGCGCCTGGAACAGCACATGGCCGATGCCACGTGGCTCGTCCAGGACGCGCTCCGCCGCCGCGAGCACGTGCTGCT
>DASVIK010000151.1:0-6229 GCA_036382135.1 Candidatus Limnocylindrales bacterium
GGTAACGGTCGTACAACTCTTCCAGCGCCTCGAGACGACCGTCCGCCACGCGGGCGAGGACGGCTCGGTCCGCCTCGTCCGCCTCGGTCCACGGTCGACCGGCCGGGGGCGTGCCGGCGTCGGTCATCGCGGTATGCGCAGCGGGATGGGCGGCGGTTCATCGCCGACGGCGTCGCGGGGGCGTGCGAGCACCGCGGCCAGCTCCGGGAGGCGGTCGGCGATCGTGGCCACGAGCGCATCGAAGACGGCGGCGAACGCCCCTGTCGCGTCGATGACCGCGAACCGCCCGGGCTCCGCCGCGGCGAGGGCCAGGAAGCCGTTCCGGACGCGGCGGTGGAAGGCCACATCGAAGCCGGCCTCGAACCGGGTGACCTCATCGCCCGACTTGCGGGCGAGGCCGACCTCGGGCGGCACGTCCAGCAGGAGGGTCAGGTCCGGCCGGAGGCCGTCGGTCGCGAATCGCTCGAGCGTCCGCAGCGCGTCGGGCGGGAGTCCGGCGCCATGCCCCTGGTAGGCCATCGTCGAGTCGGCGAACCGGGCGCACAGGACGACATCGCCACGGGCGATCGCCGGACCGATGACCTCGGCCACGAGCTGGGCGCGGGCGGCGTTGAAGAGCAGCGCATCGGTGCGCGGGGTCGGCTCGCCCGTGGCGCCGCCGACCGCCGCGTGCTGGAGGAGGATCGCCCGGATCCGCTCACCGGTCGGGGTGCCGCCGGGCTCTCGAGTGAGGGTGACGTTGAAGCCGGTGGCGGCGAAACGCGCGCGCAGCGCCTCGGCCTGGCTGGTCTTGCCGGACCCCTCGGGTCCCTCGAGCGAGATGAACCACCCCCGAGGGACCGGCAGCGGGCGGGTCGTCACCGGCCGAGTGTACCCGGCGGACGGCCGCGCCTTGCCGCGACTCATCCGGCCCGCCCTCGCCGGCGAGGCGTCCTACGTCTACGATCGCACCCTTGTGCTCTACCTCGCGAACTATTGGCTGGATCCGGATCACGCGGTGTCGCTCGCCCAGGCCGAGCTCGCCGTGCGCAAGGACGCGTACGGCTACGACGCGCTGGCCTGGGCACTGCTCGCGGCGGGGCGGCCCCGCCGAGGCGGACGCCGCGATGACGAGCGCCCTCGGCTTCGGCACCAGGGACGCCAAGCTCGACCATTACGCCGGGATGACCGCCCTCGCCCTCGGCCAGACCGACCGGGCTCGAACCTCCCTCCGATCGGCGCTCGCGCTCGACCCGGGGTTCGATCCACTCCAGGCGGCCCGCGCCCGGCGCGCCCTCGCGGACCTGCCGTGAACACGCTCCACCGCGCTCGTCGCGCGGGCCGGTCGCGGCGGCTCGTCGTCGCCGTCGCTGTGGCCGGTGCGCTGCTGGCGCTCGTGCCCGCGGCCGCCTCGGCCCATCCGCTCGGCAACTTCACGATTAATCACTTCGCGGGCATCCGCGTGGGCCCGACCGGTGTGGCCTTGGACGTGGTCATCGACCGCGCCGAGATCCCGACGTTCTCGGAGCGTCAGCGGATCGACTCGGACGGCGACGGCCAGGTTTCGGCGACAGAGCTCGAGGCCGAGCGCCAGGCCGCGTGTGGGCGACTCGCCGGGAACCTCGACCTGACGGTCGCCGGAGCGAGGTCGTCGCTCGTCGTGGAGGCCGCCGGGATCTCCTTTCCGCCCGGCGCCGGCGGCCTCTCGACGATGCGCATCGTCTGCGAGTACCGCATGACGCTCGGGGCGCCCCTCGCCCCGGGAACGGCCATCCACTTCGCCGACACGTCCGACGCCGGCCGGATCGGCTGGCGCGAGATCGTCCTGACGGGCGACGGGACATCGATCTCCGGCTCGACCCTCGGCGGGAGGAGCGTGTCCGACCGCCTGACCCACTACCCCGCCGATCTCCTGGCAGTGCCGCTCGCGATCGCCGACGCCTCGTTCAGCGCATCGCCGGGCGGCCCCTCCACGGCCGCGCCGTGCATCCCCGACGCGTTCCCGCTGGCGGTTGCCCCCACGGACGGCACACCCGGTTTCGGGTGCTCGGTCGCAACGGCCCCGGGTTCAGCCGGGAACGCCATCGCGGCCACCGGCTCGTCCGGGTCGTCGGGTTCGTCGGGCTCGTCGGGCTCATCCGTGCTCGCGTCGACCGCCGCGGCGGTGCCCGGCGGTGTGGGCGCGGACGTGGCGGGCCTCCTCCAGTCACGGGACCTGACTCCGCCGATCGTGCTCTTCTCGATCCTCACCGCGATGGCCCTGGGGGCGGCCCACGCGCTGACCCCCGGCCACGGCAAGACCATCATGGCCGCCTATCTCGTGGGGACCCGGGGCACGCCGCGCCACGCGCTGGCCCTCGGGCTTACCGTCACGGCCTCGCACACGCTCGGCGTGCTGCTCCTGGCGGTCGTCATCCTGTCGGTGAGCCGGATCACGCCCGAGTCCTTCAATCACGTCGCCGGTATCGCGTCGGGGCTGCTCGTCGTGGCGATCGGCGGGTGGCTGTTCATCCGCCAGGGCCTGCCGATGATCCAGGGACGGCTCGGGGCTTGGCGGGCCGATCGCGCCCGGGCGGAGGCCCATGTCGCCGCTCACGCCTTCGCATACGCCGCCGACGCTGCTCACGCGCACGAGCACGATCGCGGCGCCAGCCTCGCCGGCGGCGCGCATCCCCACGACCTCGACGACCGCACCCACGAGCATTCCGCCTTCGCCCACGATCGCGACGGTTCCCCCACGCCCCTCGGCTGGCACGAGCATGGCGGCCAGGGCCACACCCATCTCCCGGCCGATGGCGCGACGCTCACCTGGCGCAGCCTGTTCGCGCTCGGCCTCTTCGGCGGGCTCGTCCCGTCCATCAACGCGCTCATCATCCTGCTGGCGACCCTCGCGACCGGTCGAGCCGCCTTCGGGATCGTGCTCGTCGTCGCCTTCGGCGCCGGCATGGCGATCGTCCTGGGCGGCGTCGGGCTCGGCCTCGTATACGCGAGCCGTCGGATGGCCGCGACGTCGTCGGTCCCGCTCCAGCGACTCGTCGCCTGGGCGCCCGCGCTGACGGCCACGATCATCGTCGCGGTGGGGCTGTGGGTCACCGGCCAGGCCATCTGGGGCAGCCCGGTCCTCTGATCCGCGGGCGGGTCGATCGAGGCGCCCCATGGCTGACCGATCCGTGCTCGGCTCCGGGGAGAGGGGCCCCCGCGGTGATGCCCGTCGGGGCATCAAGCTCGAGTGGGTCGATTCTGAACGGGGTCGGGTGCGGAGAACGGGGCTTCGCGATGCCCCGGAGCGCATCACAGGTTCGGGTAGGCCATCCAGACGGGCGCTCGACCGCACGACGAGGCGGGCGAACGGCCCTCGCCGGTCTGCTGCCCGATGGCTCCGGCCAGGCCGCGTCGACCTTGGCAGTGTCGATGCCCTCCCGGCCATCAGATCCGGTCGAGATTCACAACCTTTCGAGCACGACACCGACTGATGCCCTGACGGGCATCACCCGCGACCCTCTCCGCGGGCGGGTCGCTGAGGCGCCGGCCGCGCCGACGAGGCGCCAGAGCGCCGACGAGGCGCCAGCGCGCCGACGAGCCGACGACGACGCGCCGGCGACCGGCACGACGAGCGGATAGGGCGTCCTACTGATGCGCCTCCCGGCGCGACCCCTGCTACCCTGCCTGCGATGCGCGACCTGACCCAGCGGGCGCTCGACACGGCGACCCTCCGGGGCGCCACCTACGCGGACGTCCGCGTGGTCCACAGCCTCTCCGAATCGATCGCGATCAAGTCCGGCCGGGTCGAGGGCGTCGCCTCCGGCGAGAGCGAGGGCTTCGGCGTCCGGGTCCTCGTGGACGGCGCCTGGGGCTTCGCCAGCTCGCGCAGCATCGACGCCGCCGAGATCGACCGGGTCGCCGCGGAGGCGGTGCGGATCGCCCGGGCATCGGCCACGGCCCTGCGACGGCCGGTGATCCTCGACGACCGTCCGCCGGCCCACGGCACCTTCGAGACCCCCATCGTCGAGGACCCGTTCGCCGTCTCCCTCGAGACCAAGATCGCGGACCTCCTGGCGGCCGACGCCGTGATGAACCGGGTCAAGGGCATCGCCTACACGGAGTCGCAGTACGCGGCCCAGCGCGAGTGGAAGACGTTCGCCGCGAGCGACGGCAGCTTCACGGAACAGACGATCACCCATGTCGGCTCGGGCGTCGAGGCCAACGCGATCGAGGGCGACGAGCACCAGCGCCGGAGCTGGCCGGACAACGGCGGCGGCTGGCAGGCGGCCGGCTACGAGTACGTCCGCTCGCTCGACCTGCTCGGGCATGCCGAGGCCTACGCGGAGGAGGCCGTGGCGCTGCTCTCGGCGCCCCAATGTCCGCCCGGCCGACGGACGATCATCCTGGATCCCTCGCAGCTGTACATGCAGATCCACGAATCGTGCGGCCATCCCTGCGAGCTCGACCGCGTCTACGGGACCGAGGCGTCGTACGCCGGAACGAGCTTCCTCACGACCGACAAGCTCGACAGCGGCTTCCGCTACGGATCGGACCTGATCACGATCGTCGCCGACGCGACGGCAGCCGGCGGCATGGGCACGTTCGGCTGGGATGACGAGGGGGTCGCCGCGCAGAGCGTGCCGCTCATCAAGGAGGGCATCCTCAGCGGCTACCTGACGTCGCGCGAGACGGCCCCGCGCATCGGCCGGCGCTCCGGCGGGGCGATGCGGGCGGACGGCTGGAACCGGATCCCGCTCATCCGGATGACGAACATCAACCTCCTGCCGGTCCCGGGCATGAGCCTCGACGACATCGTCGCCGACACCGACGACGGGCTGTATCTCGCCCAGTGCCGGAGCTGGTCGATCGACGACCGGCGGCTGAACTTCCAGTTCGCGACCGAGGTCGGCTACGAGATCAAGGGCGGCAAGAAGGGCCGCCTCGTCAAGAACCCGACCTACACCGGCATCACCTACGAACTGTGGCGCTCGTGTGACGCGGTCGGCGACGCCTCGAGCTACCGGATGCTCGGCACCCCGAACTGCGGCAAAGGCGAACCCGGGCAGGTCGGCCATATCGGCCATGCCGTCTCGGGAGCGCGGTTCCGGGACGTCCAGGTCGGCGTCCTCAAGTGAGCGGGCCACGCGGGTGAGCGACCCGACCTCCGACTGGCTGGCGATCGCCGAGCGCGCCGTCGCGCTCGCCACCGCGGCCGGCGCCTCCGAGGCCGAGGCGCTCGTCACGGCCGCCGACGCCCGACTCACCCGGTTCGCGAACAGCGAGATCCATCAGAACGTCGCAGAGACGAACGCGGACTGCAACCTGCGCTTCGTCATCGGCAAGCGGGTCGGCGTGGCTTCGTCCGGACGGATCGACGACGAGGGGCTGCGGCGACTCGTCGAGAGTGCCGGGGCCATCGCCCGGAACGTCGCGGAACTCGGCGACTGGGCCGGCCTCCCCGAACCCGATGGTGCGCCGGACGTCCCTTCGTCGGTCATGTTCGCGCCGGCCACGGAGGCCTCCGACCCGGAGCAGCGCGCCGAAGGCGTTCGGGCGGTCATCTCGGCGGCCGACGAGGCGAGCGTCACCGCATACGGCTCGTTCGCGACGAACGTCGAATGGATGGCCGTCGCCAACTCGCGCGGCATCCGGGCGGCCCAGGCGCGGACGTGGGCGCAGCTCATCACCGTGTCGATGGGCCCGGACGGCGGGGCCGGCTACGCGGAGGCGGCCGGCGTGGACGTCACCGCGATCGACGCCGCGGCCCTCGGTCGCGAGGCGGCGAGCAAGGCCCGGGCGACCGGATCGGCCCGCTCCATCGAACCCGGCGACTATCCCGTCGTCCTCGAGGAGTACGCGGTCGTCGACGTCCTGGACATTCTCGGTTACCTCGGCTTCAGCGCCCTGGCCGTCCAGGAGGAGCGCTCGTTCGTCGAGATCGGCAAACGGATCGGCTCGCCGCTCGTGACGATCCGGGACGACGGTGCGGACCCGGCCGGCCTGCCCATGGCGATCGACTACGAAGGCGTGACGAAGCAGCGGGTGCCGCTCATCGAAGCCGGCGTCTGCGCCGGTCTCGTCTACGACTCCCAGACGGCCGCCCGGGCCGGCGTCCGCTCGACCGGTCACGGCCTGCCTGCCCCGAATCCATACGGCCCGTTCCCGCTGAACATGGTCATGGACGCGGGAGGCGCTTCCCGGGACGAGCTCATTGGCGGGCTGGATCGCGGGCTCCTCGTCACGCGGTTCCACTACACGAATCCGGTCC
>DASVIK010000152.1:0-4927 GCA_036382135.1 Candidatus Limnocylindrales bacterium
CCCATGGGACCGGCGCCGGCAGGTCGTCGCCGCGTGGCTGGCGGCCGGGATCCGGTTCTGGCGTCCGCGCCTGCCGGCGGCCTTCCGGCAGATGCCCAACGCGTCGGCCGCTGATCGGCGGCTCTCGGCTGCCCAGCCCGCGCGTCCCGTCTGACCGGACGCGACCTCCGACGCGCCCGACACCGGTCGGACCCGCGCCGCTGGCATACTCCGAGCCATGCACGAAACGGAGGCAGCCTTCCTGAGCGCGCTCACGGCATGCCTGCCCGGGCTGCGCGTGCTGACCGATCCCGTGGATCGCGAGTCGTATCGAAACGATGAGACCGCGTACCTGCGGCCGGGCCTGCCGCTCGCCGTGGCGCTGCCGACCGAGACCGCCCAGGTCGCCGAGATCATGCGGCTGGCCACCGTCCATCGGGTGCCCGTCGTGCCGCGTGGGGCCGGGACCGGTCTGAGCGGCGGTGCCGCCGGCGTCGAAGGCGCCCTGACGATCGCCTTCACGAAGATGGACACGATCCTCGAGATCGACCATTCGAACCTGGTCGCCGTCGTTCAGCCGGGGATCGTCAACGCGACGTTCAAGGCCGCCGTCGCTGCGGAGGGCCTCTTCTACGCGCCGGACCCGGCGAGCTACGAGACCTGCTCGATCGGCGGCAACCTCGGCACGAATGCCGGCGGCCTGTGCTGCGTGAAGTACGGCCAGACGCGCGACTCGGTGCTGGGCCTCGAGGTCGTGCTCGCCGACGGGACCGTGATCCGGACCGGCGGGCGGAACGTGAAGGACGTGGCCGGGTACGCCCTGACCCACCTCTTCGTCGGGTCGCAGGGGACGCTCGGGCTCATCACCGAGGCGACGCTGCGGCTGCGGCCCGCGCCGCCGCCACGGGCGACTCTCCTCGCCTTCTTCCCGACGCTGGAGAGTGCCGGCGATGCGGTCAGCGCGATCACGGCGACAGGTATCGGGCCGGTGACGCTCGAGTTGATGGACAAGTTCACGATCGAGGCGGTCGACGACTGGCACCACCTCGGCCTGGACCGGGAGGCGGCCGCGATGCTGCTCGTGGAGACGGACGTGCCGGCGGCGGCCGCGGCCGTGGACATCGAGCGCGCCACGGCGGCCTGCACCAGCGCGGGCGCCTCGTCGGTCATCCAGGCGACGGACCCGCAGGAAGCCGACTGGCTGCGCCAGGCGCGCCGGCTCGCCCTGCGCGCCCTGGAGCGGCTCGGCACGGTCCGGATGGAGGATGTGGGTGTGCCCCGGGGCCGGGTGCCCGAGCTCCTCGTGGCGATCGACCGGATCGGCCGGAAGCACGGCATCCGGATCGCGACGTTCGGGCACGCCGGGGACGGCAACCTCCATCCGAACCTCGTGTTCGAGCGCGACGACCCGCGCGCCGAGGAGCTGACCGAGGCCGCCCGCGTGGACCTCTACCGCGCCGCGATCGAGCTCGGCGGGACGATCACCGCGGAACACGGCGTGGGCTCGAGCCGGCGCGCCTCGCTCGTGGAGCAGGTCGGCCCGGATGTCCTCCGGGTCATGCGCTCGATCAAGTCCGCCGTCGATCCGCTGGGCCTCCTCAACCCCGGCAAAGTGCTGTAGCTGTGGGCGCGAACCGACCGGCGATCCTCGCCATCGACCTCGGCACGACCGAGGTCAAGGTCGGGCTCGTGGGGGCCGACGGGCGGTCAGTCGCGGCCGAGCACGAGGGGTACCCGATCGCGGTCGACGGCGCGACCGGGGCGGCCGAACAGGATCCCGCGGCCTGGTGGGCCGCGATCGTGGCCGCGACGCGGCGCGCGTGCGCGGGGGCGGGCACGGTCGACGTCGCCGCGGTCTGCGTCGTGGGGCAGGGCCCGACACTCGTGGCGGTCGACGACCGGGGCCGGGCGACGCACCCGGCGATCACCTGGATGGACGGTCGGCCGGCGGCCGAGGCGGGACCGCTCGAGACGGCGACCGGGCTGAGCGGCTGGGGTCTGGGGATCCTGCCCGCGGCTCGCTGGATCGAGCGTCGCGCCGGAACCGTGGACGTCGCCCGCACGCGCTGGTATCTCAACGCCTGGGAGTGGGCGGCGTTCCGGCTCAGCGGTCAGGCCGCGATGACGCGCTCGTTCGGCCAGGTGCTGGCCGATCCGTCGCGGGTGGCCGAGACGGGCCTCGCGGTCGAACGTCTGCCGCCGGTGGTCGACGCGGGATCGATCGTCGGTCGGCTGACGGAGGAGGCGGCCGAGGCGCTCGGCCTCGTGGCCGGTGTGCCGGTCATCGCCGGGACCGTGGATTCATTCGCCAGCTTCCACGGCGCCGGGCTGCTCGACGCTGGCGACGGCGTCGACACCGGCGGCACGAGCGGCGGCCTCGGGGTCTATTGGGACCGGGCGGTCGAGGTGCCAGGTTCGTGGGCGGCCCACGCTCCGCTGCCGGATCGGTGGATCGTCGGCGGGGCGATGACGGCGACCGGCAAGGCGCTCGACTGGCTCGCGGATTCGGTCGTCGGCGGGGCGGTCACCCCGGATGCCCTCCTGGCCGAGGCGGCCGGCGTGGCTCCCGGCGCGGACGGCCTGCTGTTCCTGCCGTACCTGGCGGGCGAACGCTCGCCGATCTGGGATCCCGGCGCGCGCGGCGCGTTCGTCGGCCTGACGCTCGGCCATGGGCGGGCGCACCTTGCCCGCGCGGTGCTCGAGGCGGCGGCCCTCGCCCTGCGCCACGTCGCCGCCCCGATCCTCGCGGCGGGTCTGCGGATCGACCAGCTCGTCGTGACCGGGGGGACCGCCCGGGGCGATACCTGGAACCGGATCAAGGCCGACGTCCTCGGCGTCCCCGTCGCCGTGCCGGCGGAGCGCGAGACGGCCGTGCTCGGTGCGGCGATCCTGGGCGCCACGGCCGTCGGGTGGCACGCCGACGTCCGTGCCGCGATCGGCGAGATGATCCGGATCGACCACCGGATCGAGCCCGATCCTGCGCTCGCGGCCCGCTACGATGCCCTCTACGCGGCGTACGTCGAGCTGTGGCCGGCGATCGCTCCGACCGTCCGGCGCCTGCGCGAGCTGCCGCCCGGCTGAGGCCGCCGAGCCGGCAGCCGGTCCGGGCGTCCCCGGTCCGGGGCGCCCGCGGAGGGCCGTGCTAGACTCGCCGTGCTCTCGGGGCAGGGTGAGATTCCCGACCGGTGGTAGGGCCTGCGCGAGCGGGTCGAGCCCACGAGCGGCTCAGCGGCGGATGCGCCGCGGAGTGTCAGCAGATCCGAACGACGGCCCTGGCCGCCGAACCGGAGCCGACGGTACAGTCCGGATGGAAGAGGGCGGCGAGCGGTCGGGCAAGACTCCCGAGCGAAAACGCCGGGGTGGACCCGGCGAACGGAGTCGGTTGCCGACCGGTTCGGCGACGTGTCCCGAGGCGTCGGATAGGAGCCTCGGTGGACGCGCAAGACTCCCGAGCGAAGCGCCGGGGTGGACCCGGCGAACGGACGAGTACCACGCTGGTCGCGGACGCGCCCGCGATCGAGGCACGGAACGTCGCCTTCACGTATCCGGGCGGGCGGGTCGCTGCCGTCGACGACATCTCGTTCACGGTCGGATCGGGCGAGTTCGTCGTCCTCATCGGCGCCAACGGGACCGGCAAGAGCACGATCCTGCGGCTGCTCGCCGGTCTCCTCCGGCCCACCTCCGGCAGCGTCACGATCGCCGGCCGGGCTCTCGACGGACCCGACGCCCGGGTCGGCTTCGTGTTCCAGGAGCCGCGCTTGCTGCCCTGGCGATCGATTCTCGACAACGTGGCCTTTCCACTCGAGCTCGCCGGCTGGTCGCGCGAGCATCGCGAGACCCGAGCCCGGGAGGCGCTCCGGCTCGTGGGCCTGCGCGACGTCGACGGCGACCGCCCCCACCAGCTCTCCGGCGGGATGCGCCAGCGAGCCTCGATCGCGCGCGCCCTGGCGCTCGAGCCCGCCGTCCTGCTCCTGGACGAGCCGTTCAGCGCCCTCGATGCCCTGTCGCGCGAGCGTTTCAACGTCGAGCTCCAGGCCATCTGGCGCGAGACCGGCACGAGCATCGTGCTCGTCACCCATGCCATCCCCGAGGCGATCTTCCTCGGCGACAGGATCCTCGTCCTGGCCGGCCGGCCGGGCCGCATCGTCGGCGACGTCCCGGACCCGCTCGGCCACCCGCGCGGCATCGACGACCTGGACGCCGGGATGGCCTCGGGCGCCGCGAGCCGCGTCCGTGAGCTCCTCGCCGTCGACGGAGGCGAGGCGTGAGGCTGGGCCGCCTCCTGCGCGACGCCGCCCCGATCGCCCTCGCCGCGGTCGTCTTCGTGGTGGCCTGGAAGCTGGTCGTCGTGGTCGGTGGGCTCCAGCCGTTCCTCCTGCCGCCACCGGAGGCCGTCGGGTCACGGTTCGTCAGCGGCTGGGCGGACGGCACGATCGCGCCGAACGCACTGACGACGCTTTCCGAGATCGGCATCGGCTTCGCGGTCGGCGCTACGACGGCGCTCGTCGTGGGGTACCTGCTCGCGCGCTCGCGGTTGGCGGAGCGGGTCCTGTCGCCCTACGTCGTGGCGGCCCAGTCGACGCCCATCCTCGCCCTCGCCCCGCTCTTCGCCGTCTGGTTCGGCCCGGGCCTCCTCTCGAAGGTCGTCATGTGCACGCTCATCGTCTTCTTCCCGGTCGCTGTCGCCACGATGGTCGGGATCCGCGAGGTGGACCGCAGCCTGCCAGGACAGGGAGCAGGAGCAGGACAGCGAGCCGGCGCAGGGTTGCGTTCACGGGACCTCCGGGTATTTCAGCTCAACCGCGGGCGCCGACGAGCCGGCGCTCCACGACGACGACGACGAGATAGGACAGGACTCCGATGGCGGCGATCGTCACCAGCGTCGCGAAGGCGAGAGGGATGTCGAAGCGGCTGCCGCGGGCCACGATGAACAGCAGCCCGAGGCCGC
>DASVIK010000153.1:0-4589 GCA_036382135.1 Candidatus Limnocylindrales bacterium
TGGGCACTGCGCGCGCCGAGCGCCGTGCTCATGGCCAATACCGCCACGAGGCCGAACCAGGCGATGGGACCCGGAATGCCACCGACGGTCCGCAGCGACCCGGTGACTACGATCCAGGCGGCGAGGAGCAGGACCGCACCCCACACGATCACGCCTGCGGGGATGTCCCTCCGACCGAATGCCAACGGCCTCATTTCGGGTGCGCTGTCCCCTCGGTGTTTCTGCACGATCGGCCAGTCGATCGGCACGGCGGCGGAGGCATGACCTGAAGCTCTCCGACGGCGCCGCGTGGAACGGCATCGGCGCGGGCCCCTCATCGGCGAGCCGCGCCACCACGGCGCTGCCGCCCTTCAGGGATCGAGGCGCTCGTCGGTCCCGGCGACACGGTAGCAGCCGTGTGAATACCGGAGTAGCCATAGACCGCGAACTTGGTGTCGCTTCCGGGTCGAACCGGGTGAGATCGCCGCGACGCTCGGTCAGGCCAGGAGGTACACGACCCGCACTTCGAGCTTCGCCGGGTCGTCGGTCCAGTCGCCGTAGATCTCCCACGAGTGGCCCGCGAGCGCGCGCCCGTGTGCCGCGCGCCAGGCATCGATGGCGGCATGGGCGTCGGCGAGCGTGTCGTACGGCCCGACATGCAGCGTCGAGGCGACGTGCCCGGCCGGTGTTTGCGCGAAGACGACCTCGCCCTCGCCCTCGAACACGCCGGTCACCTCGACCCCGAAGTCGACCTCCATCGGCTCGTCCGGCCGAGAGGCGTGGTGGTACACGAAGATGTTGTGTCCGTCGGCGCGCAGGCCCTCATGCCGGCGCAGGAACGCCCACACCTGATCGAGGGCCGGCTTCCAGGCCGATGAGACGCCGCCGATGCGGACCTGCCGGCGCACCGCTGCGACCGGACGCGCCGCGGACTGCTTCGGTGACGATCTCGTAGGTCATGAGTTCAGCCTCCGCGGAACCGCCTGCCTGGAACCCATATCTGACCACGTCATGCCGACCATCGCGCTCGCGGGTCGTTCACAAGGCAGCGCCGAGGTTCACGAGCGAGATCATCCGTTGAGAGGAGATGCTGCCCTGCGATAGACTTCGGTGGCCTCCCGAGCGGGAGTAGCTCAGTCGGCAGAGCGTCTGCTTCCCAAGCAGAAGGTCGCGGGTTCGAGACCCGTCTCCCGCTCCACCTTCCCCGTCTGAACCTGCGGCGACACGATATGGCTCATCGTGAACGGGCTCCAAGGGTGTGGCTGGTGCCATGACCCTCCACGCCGCCTCTCGGCCCGGCTGGACGGAGCCGACTGGCCCGATGCGCATCGAGTTCGCCGGCGAGCTCTGGTACTGGAGGGGCCCGGCGCCGTTCCACTTCATCACGGTGCCGACCGACGGATGCGCCGAACTGCGGGCCATGTCGCCGGTCGTGAGCTACGGCTGGGGCATGATCCCGGTCAGCGCCCGGATCGGACGAACCGAGTGGACGACCTCACTGTTCCCCAAGGACGGGCGCTATCTCGTGCCCATCAAGGACGTGGTCCGCAAGACCGAAGGACTCGCCGAGGGCGACACCGCGACGCTGGAACTGACGATCCGTTACTGACAAGCCGGCGTGCCGACCGGCCGGCCGTCATCCGGTCTGCTCGTGTCCTCGTGATCCGGACCGGCCGTCGCTGTGGATGAGGATCCCGCCCGGCCGCAGGAGCCGCCGCTCCTGGCGATGGATCTCGCGGCGGATGCGTTCGCTGGCGCTCCCGTGCGCGGCACGGAACTCGGGCGAGCCGAAGAGGCGGCTCTCGTGCACGGCGTCGAACGATCCCGTCGCGAGGAAGTCCAGGGCTCCGGGCACACCCAGGTCGACCCGGTGATGGACGAACGCCTCGTTGGCGAGGTCCCCGATGTCGATCCCGACCGGCCGCGCCCCGAGCTCCAGGAGCAGCCGGCACATCCAGGGCTCGAACTCCGCGGTCTGTCGGCCCGTGACCGGCGACCGGCTCGAGTTCGACCCGCAGGCGATGTCGAGGACAGCTTGGTCGCGGATCGCGGAAAGGGGGCCGAAGGCGTCCATCAGGCGGTTCACGAACTCCGTCATGATCGCTTCGAGGTGCGGCTCCGCGGCGATCTTCGTCGCAAGGCGATATCGGAGGTCGAGCTCGCGGAGGGCGCGATCCAGGAGCTCTCGGTCGGAGGGTGTCCGACCGAGATCGGTCAGGCGTCGAAGAGCGTCAGGCGCCTTCGTGCCTTTGGCCAGGTCCCCCATCAGCCCTTGGGCTGAACGACCGCCAGCACGTTCCGGCTCGGGTCGATGAACCACGCCGCCCACGAATGACCCATGTCCGCGACGCCGTCCACGGTCACCGGCGCGGGTGCTTCGTATTCCTCGATCCGCACGCCCCGCGCCCGGAGGTCGGCGAGCGCCACTTTGATGTCCGGCACCCGCCAGGCCATCTGCGTCTGGGTGTCCGACGTCCCGACCGTACTCTCCGTGATCGCGAGCTGCGTCCCGCCGCCACAACGGAAGACGATCCGATCGGCGTCCTCGCGCAGGAGCTCAAGGCCGAGCGTGTCACGGTAGAACGTCAGGCTTGCCGCCATGTCGGTCGACAGCAGGATCGGAAACACCGGATGGTCACCGAGCACGGATACGCCCTCCTTGCCGTTTCACTCGGCCGTGGGGACTCGGACCGGTCGCACGCCGAGTGAAAGAAGACGGTCCCGCGACCGCGCCGGGATATCGGGTACGAGGCGCCGGAGACTACTTCTCGATGTGGGCGTTGATCGGAGCGATGACGCCGTGACGGTCCATCGCGGCCAGCAGCTCGGGCGGCGGCGAGGCCAGGGCGGATTGCATGCCGGCCATGTCGTGGACATCCATCGTCAGGGCGACGTTCTTGCTCCCGTCGATGGCGGCGTGGTCGGTCACGTTCGTCGCGAACGGCGCCAGCTGCTCGACGCGCTCCGCGTGGTACTTGAGCCAGTTCTCGACGTCCTTGACGGCGTGGGTGATGACGATCTTCGGCATGCCGGCTCCTTCGTGAGGTGCATCACAGTCTGATGGCCGGGAGGCCGACCCCTGCTTCGGCGCCAAGTATGCGCCCAGGATGCGTTCCGAACCTCCGGGGGGACCCGCGCTGGGGCACCTCCCACACGAGCGCGACAGGACCTGCCGCGTGGCTGCGATCCTCCGGGCGTCAGCCCGGCGTCGAGGACACCGCCCGGCTCTCGACGGACCCGGACGGCGTGGCCTCTGCGACGGGTCGGACCAGGGCCGCGTCGAGGCGCTCCAGGTAGGGCCGCGCCTTGACTCGCTTGAAGATCGGCCGTGCTTCGGCGGCCGCCTCCCGCGTCGCGGCGTGATCCCCGCCCACGAGGCGGACGAAGTCGAGCGCCGTCGATGCGACGACGAAGTCCGCGCCGACCGATCGCTGGCGGGACATCGCCTCGCGATATCCCGCGATCGCGTCATCGATCCGGCCTTCGAGCGCGGCGATGCCGGCTCGGGCGGCGAGCCGAGCCGTATCGATCTGGAGCCCGGTCGACCGGTCGGATTCGAGTCGGTCGGCGACCTCGCGGGCGCGGGTCAGGTCGCGCCCCCACAGGGTGGCCCGCATCGCGTCCTCGAGGAAGTACGGAGCGAGCTCCTCGTCCTCGGTCGCGAGGAGCGACTCATCGACGGCGACGGCATAGTCGCCGTTCCGGAACGCCAGGTTGCCGCGCAACGAGTGTGCGGCTGCGCCCGGATAGCGATCCGATACCTGGGCGGCCACGGCGTCCAGCGTCGCCAGCTCGGCATCCGTCGGATCGCCCCTGGCGGACTTGAAGATGGCGACGATGGCGGCATGTCGAGCCTCGTCGAGCGGGCTCCCTCGGTCGTCGCTGCGCTCGTCCGCGCTTTCGGCAAGGATGGCGTCCCACCCGTCCGCGAGGACCCATGCCTGGAAGCGGGCAGCCTCTCCCGACCATCTCGCGAGGTTTCGATTGCCTACCCGCAGCGCCAGGTCGCGCGCGGCCACGTAGGCGGCTCGCCCATCGCGCGGATCCTCCGTCGAGGCGCCGCTGTTGCTGAGTGCCCGGATCTCGGCGGCGACAAAGCCGCCGGCATGGGCCACCTCTACGGCAGCCCGGAGGAGCGCTTGTCCTTCGCGTCGGCGACCCATGTACCCAAGCGATGAACCCTTGTTATTGAATGTCTCCGCCACCAGCCGCTCGAGATCAAGGTGCTCCGCGAGATCGAGGGCCAGGTCCGCCGTCTCGACCGACCTGGCTGGCTGGCCCGTCCGCATGAACGCACGGGAGAGCGTGGCGAGCAGCGTCGCCCGGACCTCACCGGTCCCGGTCGCCGGGAAGAGGGCGATGGCCGCCTCGAGGACCTGGACGGCCTCGGCCGTCTGGCCGGAATCGATGAGGATCTCGCCGAGGAGCGCCTCGCCGGCACCGACCGCCTCGAGATCGCGGGACGATCGGGCGAGGTCGATGGCGGCGCGAACGAGGGCCTGCGCATCGGTGTGGAGCGCGGCGGCGTTGGCGGACACCGCCGCCCGAAGGTGCTGTGCTGCACGTTCGGCCGGGTCGGCAGTGATCGCGATCGCCTGGCGGAGGTACGA
>DASVIK010000154.1:0-6205 GCA_036382135.1 Candidatus Limnocylindrales bacterium
CCCAGCGAGTTCACGATCCCGATGATCGGCACCGACAAGACGGCCAAGGCGGCCCTGATCGCGGCCGAAGGCCAGAGCGGGACGCTCAAGTCGGGCGGGATCATCGCCAACCCGACCTACAAGAACACCGCTGACTTCAGCTCGGGCGGGCCGCGCGAGGGCGACAGTGCCCTCAAGCCGGACGTCGCCGCCCCGGGGGTCTCGATCTCCTCGGCCTTCGTCGGCAGCGGCACCGAGGCCCAGACCCTGAGCGGCACCTCGATGGCCGCACCGCATACGACCGGGGTCGCCGCACTCGTCGTCCAGGCCCATCCGACCTGGTCGCCGATGCGGGTCAAGGGCGCGATCATGAACACCGCCAGCGCGAGCGCCAGCCTCATCCGGGGCTACGATCCTCGCCTCGACGGTTCGGGCGTCGTCCAGCCACGGCGGGCCGTCGATACGGTGGCCGTCGCGACGACCGGCTGGGGCCAGTCGAGCCTGTCCTTCGGGTACGACCCGCGGGTGGGCGGCCTGAGCGACACCCAGCAGATCCACATCTCGAACACGAGCGGCCGGGCCATCACCTACCGGCTCTCGACCTCCTTTGTCGGTAGCCGGCTGGGTGCCACCATCCTGTACTCCCGGCGCATCGTCAGGGTCAAGGCACACTCCAGCACCACCGTCAACGTGACGATCCGCATGCTGCCTCCGGCCATGCGGGCCCTGCCGGGTGCGGACACGCTCCCGACCGAGTCCGTCCTCGTCGTCGAGGGCGCCGTCACGGCGGTCCCGACCGTCGGCGGCAGGGGTCGCTATCCGCTGCGGATCCCGTTCCTGGTCGTGCCGCGGAGCCTGTCCTCCGTGGGGGCCGGCGCGGCGAGCAACTTCTCGCTCGCGGGCGGCGTTTCGACGGGCTCTGTCAAGCTGACCAACAGCGGGCTGCACAGCGGCAACGCCGACGTGTACGCCTGGGGCTACACGGATCCCAGGGATGGCCTCAAGGAGGTCGATCTCCGGGCGGTCGGTGCCCAATCGCTGCCGGGCGCGTTCGGAGACCTGCCGGCTTCGGATCGCCTGCTCGGATTCGCCGTCAATACGTACGGCACGTGGACCGACGCGGCCAACAGCGAGGTCGACCTCCTGGTCGACACGAACCGCGACGGGACGCCTGACTTCCTCGTGATCGCCGCCGATTCGGGGCTGGTCCTCACCGGCTCGTCCAACGGGCAGGTTCTGGGCTTCGTCGTGGAGCTCACGGGCGGCACGCTCGTCGACATCTGGAACGTGAGCGCGCCGACCAACGGTTCGACGATGGTCATCTACGCGGCCGCGAGCGACTTCGGCCTGGCTGACGGCTCGGGCGCGTTCGACTACTCGGTCGACGCGACCTCGCTCGAAGGCTTCGGCGAGGATCACACGAGCGGCACGGCCAGCTTCGATCCCTTCCACTCGGCACTCTCCCAGGGCGACTTCGTGACGCTCACGCACGGTGGCCACGCCACCCTGCCGGTCTCCGTCGACCTCGCCCACTTCGCCGACGCGCCAGCCCTCGGCTGGATGGTCGTCACGATGGACGACCGCAACGGCGCGCCGCAGGCCGACCTGCTCAGCGTCGTCGGCGCGTCCGACAAGGCCGCCCATCCCCTCCCTGGGGTTCAGCCCCGCGGCCGGGGTCAGGCGATCGCCAAGTGACCATGGCGGCATCCGTGGAGGGCGCGTGAGCGCCTGACGCACCCGAACGATCGAACGAGGCCCGGGTCATCGACCCGGGCCTCGTCGTGTGGCCGGTGAGGTCCGGTGGCCGCTCCAGGGAGGCGTCCGGCCGGTGGCCTCGAAGTCAGGAGGAAGCGGCGAAGGCGAGGACCGGTTCGCGGCGGAAGCTCGATGCGGCGACGCGTCGGCGCGACCGGATGACCACGGCGGTCATGGCCGCGCGATACGTCTCGATCGTCTCGGGCAGGGGTGCCTCCCCGATCTCGCCGGCCAGGAGCGCCTCGAGGCGCCGGAACTGGCGCAGCACCTGCGAGCGCGAACCGCTCGCCCCATAGACGCGGATGAGGGTCTGGTGGGCCTCTTCGCGCAGCGGATCGCGCCCGAGGAGCTCGAGCGCCGCCGCGCGCGCGCCGTCGAGGTCGCCGCCGGCGAGCCGCGATTCGGCGGCCAGCGCGAGGGCATCCTCGTAGAGGTCGGCGAGCCGTTCGCGATCGCGGGCGAAGCACTCATGGGAGAACCCCTCGGCGAGCTCGCCGCGGTACACGGGGAGAGCCTGCTCCGGGCGAGCGGGCCGGCAGCGAACGAGGCGCTCGAATTCGGCCGCGTCGTGCTCCAGGCACACCTCGGAGCGGAGGCCGATGGAGTCCGCGTCCGACTCGATGACGCGATCGGGATCGATGCCCGTGCTGGCGAACGCGCTCCGGACGAGCCACAGGGCCTGGCGGAGCGAGCCGGTTGAACCGGTCGCCGCCTCGGGCCACAGGTCCGTCGCGATCGCTTCGCGCGTCCGGTTGCGGGGCCGAAGGACGAGCAGGGCGAGGAGGGCTTGCGACTGCCGGCCACTGATTCGGACGGGACAATCGCCGACGTGGACGCTCATCCGGCCGAGCAGCCGGACCTTGAGCGGGATCGTGGTCGTGGGGTGGTGGACGTCCACTCGCGCCATGATCATCTCCCTGGGAGGAGGATGGTGCCCGGCCCTCCCCCCATCGGGCCGGGTACCGTCGCTGCGGACGGCCTGCGCCTCGATCGGACATCCCCAGTCAGCCCGATCAAGGGATCGATGGCACCGGTCCGGTCACCCAGTGGTGACCCCGGGTCCATCGTGGCCGTCCGGTGGCGCGATGATGGTGAGCGGCGCCGTCGACCCGTGAGCGGTGCGACGACAGTGACCCTGTCGGCCAGCCGACATCGAACTCGAGTCCAACTCCACTGGACTCAAGGCGGCGCACCGCCCCGGTCGGGACCGGCGCCGTACACTGACCGGCACCGTGCCGACTGTGCCGTACGCCACGATCACGCTGGACTTCGACCCCTTCGTGCGCCTCGGCGACAGCGGCGTCCGGCTCGACACGCTCGCGCTGGCCGGCGTCATCCTCGCCGCGCTCGCGATCGCCGCGCTGATAGCCGGCCGGACGTCCGTCCACGATCCGCACGCCCCCGCCTGGGCCACGGCGGTCGACCTGCACCTGCGCCGCGACGATCTCCTCTTCATCGTGCTCGGCGTCATCCCCGGCGCGGTCATCGGGGGGCGCGTCGGCTACATCCTCCTGCACCTCGACTACTACTCGGCCGCCCCGGCGTCCGTCCTGGACCCGAACCAGGGCAGTCTCGAGCTCGGCCTCGCCGTGCTCGCGGGGGCGGTGACCGGCGCCTACGTCTGCCGCCTGCTCGAGGCGCCGGTCGGCCGCTGGTTCCACGTCGCGGCGATCCCGACGCTGTTCGCGATCGTGCTGGGCGAATCGGCGCGGCTCCTCGGTGGCAGTGGGCAGGGGATGGCCGCGGACGTCCCCTGGGCGGTCGCCTATGCGGGTCCGGGACCGTGGGAGACGCTTGTTCCCGGGACCCCCGCCCACCCGGCCCAGCTGTACGGCGCCCTCGCGGCCCTCGTCGCCCTCGCCGTCGTCGGCGTCCTCTTGCGCGTGGGTGCCTTCCGGGCGCACGACGGCTCCGCATTCTTTGTCGCCATGCTCGTCTGGGGGCTGGGTCGATTCCTCGTGACGTTCACCTGGCGAGACGACGCCGTCGTCGGCCCGGTTCGGGCAGCCGGCCTCATCGCCCTCGTCGTGAGCGCGGCGGCGGTGGCGGGGATCGTGCTCGCCCGGGTCGCGGCGGATCGCGGCCGTCGTCAGGCCCACGGTCGCACGCCGGCGCCCGAGGCTCCGCCGGACTGGCCCGACCCGCTCGCCCGGCCTCCGTTCTAGGGTCCCGTCACCACTCGCCCGGCGCCCGGTCCTGCGGGCCCGCGCTATCCTTGCGGGCCTGACGGGACCGCGCACGACGCGGCTGGTACGACGCGACACGAGGCGAGAACGAGATGACCCAGGTCGTCGATCCCCGCGGTGCACCGAGCGCGGCGCGTTCCACGTCGACAACGACGGAGCGGGTCCACCATTGGATCGGCGGCCAGCGGGTGACGGGGACGTCGGGTCGATCGGGGTCCGTCTTCGACCCGGCCACCGGCGGGCTCGCCCGCGAAGTGGATTTCGCGAGTGTCGAGGAGGTCGACGCCGCCGTCGCGGCGGCCAAGGCCGCCTTCCCGGCCTGGCGCTCGACCTCCCTCGCCAAGCGCTCCGAGATCCTGTTCCGCATCCGGAACCTGGTCGACGAGCATCGCCGCGACATCGCCGCGTTCCTGACGTCCGAACACGGCAAGGTGCCCTCCGACGCGATCGGCGAGGTGTCGCGGGGCCTCGAGAACATCGAGTTCGCGTGCGGTGTCCCGCATCTCCTGAAGGGCGGCTTCAGCGAGCAGGTCTCGACCGGCGTGGATGTCTACCAGATCCGCCAGCCGCTTGGCGTCGCGGCCGGCATCACGCCGTTCAATTTCCCGGCCATGGTCCCGATGTGGATGTTCGCCAACGCCATCGCCTGCGGGAACACGTTCATCCTCAAGCCGTCCGAGAAGGATCCGTCGGCGTCGATGTACCTCGCCGAGCTGCTCGCCGAGGCGGGTGTCCCGGCCGGCGTCTTCAACGTCGTGCAGGGCGACAAGGTGGCCGTCGACCGGATCCTCGAGCACCCGGACATCGCCGCAGTCTCGTTCGTGGGCTCGACGCCGATCGCCCGCTACATCTACGAGACGGGGACCCGCCACGGGAAGCGCGTCCAGGCACTCGGCGGCGCGAAGAACCACATGGTGGTCCTGCCCGACGCCGACATCGACATGGCGGCCGACGCGGCGGTCTCCGCCGGGTACGGCTCGTCGGGCGAGCGGTGCATGGCGATCGCGACGGTCGTGGCCGTGGGCGACGTCGCCGACCCGCTCGTCGCGGCGATCGAGAAGCGGCTGCCCAAGGTCAAGGTGGGACCCGGGTCCGACCCGACGGCCGAGATGGGCCCCCTCGTCACGAAGGTGCACCGCGACAAGGTCGCGTCGTACCTCGATTCGGCGGCCGCGCAGGGCGCGAAGGTGGTCACCGACGGGCGGGACCATCACCTATACCGCGAGTCCGACGGGTTCTTCCTTGGGGTCTCGCTCATCGACGACGTCACCACGTCCATGGACGCCTACCGCGACGAGATCTTCGGGCCCATCCTGACGGTCACCAGGGTCGCGACCTACGACGAGGCGGTCCGGATGATCAACGACAACCCGTACGGCAACGGCACGGCCATCTTCACCCGCGACGGTGGCGCGGCCCGGCAGTTCCAGTTCGACGTGAACGTCGGCATGGTCGGCGTGAACGTACCCATCCCCGTGCCGGTCTCGTACTACTCCTTCGGTGGCTGGAAGTCGTCCCTCTTCGGCGACCTCCACATGTACGGCCCCGAGGGCATCCAGTTCTACACGCGATCGAAGGTCGTCACGTCCCGCTGGCCCGACCCAGGCACCTCCAAGGTCGACCTGGGCTTCCCGCGCACGCGCTAGGGGCCGGGGCACGCGGCCCCCTCAAGACAGTCGCTATCGCCGCCATGATTGCCGCGAGCACAAGCCGGTCCGTTAAGGCTCTCCCGGCTCGCGCTTGTCGCTGGCGCAACGTGTCCACTGCTAGGGGAAGGCGCCGGACCCGATAAGCCGCCGGCCAGTGAGCCCTCGGGCTGCGCCATCGCCAGCCAACCGCGCGCGGCAATCATGGGCTCGATATGACCCGACCCAAGCGCGCCGAGTTGGCGGCGGAAGCGCTCCGCCGGAACCAGGAGGCGCTCGCCCGACTCGGCGGGGAGGTCCGCCTGACCCGACGGCGGAGGCGCCTCACCCAGGCGGAGCTCGGGCGGCGGGTCGGGATCGCTCAGTCCACGGTCAGCCTGCTCGAGCGCGGCCGGGGTGGGACCCTCTCGCTCGACTTGTGGCAGCGGGTGTTCGTGGGGCTTGATCGGCGCCTGGACATCGCCGTTGGCCGGGATCCTCTCGGCGAGACGGTCGACGCCGGGCATCTCGCGATCCAGGAGCTCGTCCTGCGTCTTGGCCGGGCGGCGGGTTATCGCCGCGGGTTCGAGGTCCCGACCCGACCGAGCGACCCCGCCCGCTCCACCGACGTCGGGCTCCGCAACGACGCGCGTCGCCTGC
>DASVIK010000155.1:0-4537 GCA_036382135.1 Candidatus Limnocylindrales bacterium
GGGCCGTGGGCGGCGCGCGCGCTCGCGATCGGCGGGTGCGCGGCCCTCGTCCTGGCGCTCGTGCTCGGCGTCGCGCTCGGCAGCGTGGCGATCCCGCTGTCCGACACGCTCGGCATCCTCGGCCACCGGCTGCTGGGCCTCGACCTGGCGCGGACCTGGTCGGATGCGGCGGAGACGATCGTCATCGACCTCCGCCTGCCGCGAGTGCTCTCGTCGATGACCGTGGGGATGGGCCTCGCCGTGGCCGGAGCCACGTTCCAGGGCCTGCTCCGCAACCCGCTCGCCGACCCGTACGTGCTGGGCACCGCCTCGGGTGCCGCCCTCGGGGCGGCGATCGCGGTCCTGGTCCCGGTCCGGGTCCTGATCCTCCAGTTCGGGCTCGTGCACGCCCTCGCGTTCCTCGGCGCCCTCGCATCGGTCTACGTGGTCTACCGCCTGAGCCGGACCAGCCCGCTCGCGCCGCTGACCGGCCTCCTGCTGACCGGGTACGCCGTCGGCTCGCTCCTCGCCGCCGGGCTGGCGATGACGATGTACCTGTCCGGCGCGGGCCTGCGCCAGATCTTCGCCTACCTGCTCGGCGGTTTCGATGACAGCAGCTGGCTCCACCTGGCCGTCGCCCTGCCGATCGTCGTCGCGGGCAGCGTCGCCATCCTCGCCCGGGCCCGGGCGCTCAACGGCCTCCTCCTCGGCGAGGAGACGGCGGCCCACCTGGGCGTGGACGTTCGGCGCGAGCGGACGATCCTGCTCGCCCTCGGCTCGCTCGTGACGGCCGCCGGCGTGGCCGTGTCCGGCCTTGTCGGCTTCGTCGGGCTGGTCGTGCCCCATGTCGTCCGTCTCATCGTCGGACCGAACGCCCGGCTCGTGCTGCCACTGTCCGCGCTACTCGGCGCGAGCCTCCTGGCGGGCGCCGACCTGGTCGCGCGGCTGCTCGGCGACATCCCGGTCGGTGTCGTGACCGCGGTCATCGGGGCGCCGTTCTTCCTCTTCCTGCTGCGCCGCGCCCGAGTGGGCTACGAGCTGTGAGCGGGTCGGCGCGACCCGGCGGCACCTCGCCCTACGACCGGCCGAACGCCTGGCCGCACCTGCCGGACGTCCTGCCCGACGCCGCCCCCGCCGGGGCGCCGATCGCCGCGCTCGATGCGGCGAGCGTCGGATACCGCGGCCGCGATGTCCTCAGCGAGGTGAGCCTGCACATCCGGGCTGGCGAACGGGTCGCGCTGGTCGGACCGAACGGCGCCGGCAAGTCGACGCTGCTCCGCGCCCTGGTCGGCACGATCGCCCCCCGGGCCGGCTCCGTCCGCCTCGGCGGTGACGAGGTGGCGAAACTCGACCGGGCCGCGATCGCGCGCCGCGTCGCGGTGGTGCCGCAGCTCGTCGCACTGCCATTCGCGACGCGCGTCGAGGAGGTCGTCGCCCTCGGTCGGCTGCCCCACGAGGATCCCTTCCGCGGCCAGCGTCCGTCGGACCGGGCCGCCGTCGCGGCCGCCATCGAGCGGGTCGGGGTCGGCCATCTGCTCGGGCGCGACGCGCGGGAGCTGTCGCTCGGCGAGCGCCAGCTCGTCCTGATCGCCCTGGCAGTCGCGCAGGCCGCGCCGCTCCTGCTCCTCGACGAGCCGACGGTGCATCTCGACCTCCGTCATCAGGTCGAGGCGATGGAGCTCCTCGTGGACCTCAACGAGCGCGACGGGACGACGATCCTCGCGGTCCTCCACGACCTCGGCCTGGCCGCCCACTTCTTTCCCCGGATCGTGGTCATCGACCGGGGCCGGATCGTCGGGGACGGCCCGCCATCCGACGTCTTCGCGCCGGCGCGCATCCGCGAGGTCTTCGGGGTCGACCCGGCATTGGTCAACCTGGGCGTCGAGCGGCTCGATCCGCCATCCGGCCGAGTTTGACCCGTCAACGGTCCGCCCGCTAGGCTCAGCCCGTGCTACGAGTGCGCCCGGGCGTGACGGACGTCCTCCGCCGGTTGGTCCTCTTCCTCCTCGTGGTCGGCCTGGCCGCCTGCGGCGTGACGTCGACGCAGACGCCCACCGTGCCCACGGCCTCGCTCGCCACGACGAGCGTCTCGGCGAGCCCGAGCGTCGAGGTGTCGCCCAGCGAGCCACCGACCGCGAGCCCGTCGATCCCGCCCAGCCCGTCGAGCGAGGCGCCGACCCAGACCGCTTCGCCGTCGCCGTCGGCCAGTCCGACGGCGACGCCCGGCGGGCCGGATGCCGCCGCGGCCGCGTGCTCCGGCAGCGCCCAGACGAAGGACTTCTTCACGGCCATCGCGGAGGCGGTCTCCTGGCACGTCTTCTGTGCGGTGCTGCCGGCCGGCTGGTCGGTCGATCGCGGCTCGGGCAACACGTACGCCCTCGCCAACGGCGGGCGGATGGTCATCGGCTACCACACGAATGCGGGCCTGCACCTCGAGCTCCGTGAAGGCCACTGGTGCACCGACAGCACGAACGCCTGTTCGCCCCACGACCAGGACCTGGGGCCGATCGCCCTCGGCGACCTGCAGGGCGAGCTCATGACGCTCGGATCGGGCGCGTTCGTCGTCTACGTCGATCCGGGCCAATCGCCGTCATGGACCGTGACC
Organism: Candidatus Limnocylindrales bacterium; assembly: GCA_036382135.1. GTDB lineage: Bacteria > Chloroflexota > Limnocylindria > Limnocylindrales > CSP1-4 > C-114. The sequence goes on from DASVIK010000155.1 coordinate 2,585, forward strand.
GGCACCGGGATGGACGAGGCCGGGTTCCGGACGCTGCTCGCCGCACTCGCCCTCGTCCGCGCCTGACCGGCCGGTCGCGCCAGCGAGGCCTCAGGCGCGCTTGCGCGGGAGGTCGAGGAAGGGGAGCGTCACGACCGTCGCATCGACGCGGCCCCGACGGCCTTCCACGGTCCACTCCATCGACAGCTTCGTGCCGATCCGCTCGTGGGCCGGCGGCACGGACGCGAGCGCGATGGGCTTCTTGAGGATCGGGCTCCAGCCGGTGCTCGTGACCCGACCGACCTGGCGCCCGGCGCGGTCGAACACGGGGACGGGCGTTCGGGAGACCGCGGCCGGGGCGACCGGTGGCAGGTCCTGGGCGGCGTGGAGCGCGTCGATACCCGACCAGTCGAGCTCGAGGCCGACGAGCCGCCGCGCCGGGCCGCCGGCTCGGGCCTCGGCGGCGAGCGCGCGCTGGCCGACATACGGGCCCTTGTCGAGGTCGACGAGGCGACCGAGGCCGATCTCGGCCGGCGAGTAGGCCTGCTCGGCGTTCATGGCATGGCGCGCGCTCGTGTAGTCGACCTCGAGGAGGATCAGGCCGGCCTCGAGCCGGGTCACGTCGAGGGCGAGCATGCCGGCCGGCCGCAGTCCGTGGTCCCGGCCCGCGGCCGCCAGCGCGTCCCACAACACGACCGCGTGCTCCGTGTCCACCCACAGCTCGTAGCCGAGGTCGCCCGTGTCCCCGGTCCGGCTCACGTCCACGGGGACACCGCCGATCGTCGTGCCCCGCCGGCGGAAGTAGCGCAGGTCCGCGAAGGACTCGCCGGCCGCGCTCTCGAGCACCTGGCGCGAGAGCGGGCCCTGGAGGGCGACGGCGGCGACCCGTTCGGTCGTCTCCTCGATCGAGACGTTGAGGCCCCTGGCGTTCTGGCGGAGCCAGCGCAGTTGCGGATCGGCGGCGGTCCAGCGGAACCGGTCCTCGGCCAGCCGATGGACCGTCCCGTCGTCGATGACCTTGCCGAACTCGTCGCACCACGGCGTGTAGAAGACCTGGCCGACGGCCATCTTCGTGGCGTCCCGGGTGATGACCCGGTCGACCAGGCGAAGGGCGTCCGGCCCGGCGACCTCGTACTTGAAGAGCGGACTCACGTCGATGAGGGCGGCCGCCTCGCGGATCGCGTTGTACTCGATGTCGTGGGCGTCCGCGTACACGCTCGACGCGAAGTAGCCCGACCACTCGCGCCACTGCATCTTGCGATTGAGCGGCTCGGTGCGCGGATGGAAGGGAGTGCCGACGCTCAAGATCCGTCTCCTCTGGTTGGCGGCCCGACCAGTATGCATGAAACGTATGCAGGCTGGATGGCGGCCGCGTCACCCGCGCGGGCGGATCAGTACTCGAGGACCGGGATGCCCTGCGCGACGAAGTCGTCGGGGTTGCGGGTGATGACGGTCGCGTCGAGGAACCAGGCGATACCACCGATGAGCGCATCGCCGAGCGTCCGGTGACTCGTCTGGCCGCGTCGCCGCCGGTTGTCCGCGGCGTGTCGGGCGGCATCGGGCGTCGTGGACACGTATTCGAGTGCGTCGAGAAGCCCTCGGATGTCCTCACGTTGCTCCGCGGACCCGCCCGACAAGGCTTCGGCGGTGATCACGTCACAGGTGTAGAGATCGTTCGGTTCCTCGAAGAGGGCTTCGAAGACCGTCTTGGCCGCCGGCACTCCATGGGCGACATCGATGAGGAGCGTCGTGTCCAGGACGTACTTCATTCAGGTCGGTCCCAGCTCGCCCGTAGCTCCTTGGCAAAAGCGAGGGCTTCGTCGGGGTTCATCCAGCCGGGCTTGCCGATCATGGCGCCGAACGTCTCCTCGAAGACCTTGCGCTGGAGGTCCCGGCGCACCTGCTTTGCCACGACGCCGGCGATGTAGGAGCTTCGTCCACGTGGGCCCGCGACGCGGTCGACCTGCTCGAGGA
>DASVIK010000156.1:0-5700 GCA_036382135.1 Candidatus Limnocylindrales bacterium
ACCACCTTGCGCTCCGGATCGATGGTCTCGACGTTGAAGAACGTGTGCAGCTCGATGCCCTTGCGCTCGAGGACGGGCGTCGCCATGGCCGAGACCGACTCGATCGTGAAGGCGCGCCCGATCGGCGAACAGAAGTGCATCTGGGTCTTCTCGCGGAGGCCCCGCTCGCGCAGCTCGGACTCGATGAGGAAGGCGACTTCGAGCGGCGCCGGCGGGCACTTGTAGGGCATGCCGGCGATGCCGATGACGATCGTCCCGCCGGCGAATGCGTCGAGCGCATGGCGCAGCTGGAGCGCCGCCTCGGCCGTGTAGAAGTGATGCGCGTCGGTGTCGAAGTGGGCGATCTCCTCCGGCACGATCCGCGACCCGGTCGCGAGGACGAGATAGTCGTACCCGACCCGCTCGCCGCCGGCGAGATGGACCGTCTGCGCCGGCTCGTCGATCTTCACGACCTCGCCCACGAGCAGGTTCACCCGTGCGTCGAGGAGCCCGCGCTCGGGACGGTGGAGGTGGTCGGCCCGCTCGCCGCCCATGGCGATGTACATGAAGCCGGGCTGATACGTGTGCTGGCCGGTCTGGTCGACGACCGTGATCGTGACCTCGCCGGCCTTGACCTGGCGACGCAGGCTCTTGACGAGGAGATTCGCGGTCAGGGTGCCGCCGACGCCGCCGCCCAGGATGAGGATCCGGTGCATCACGACCCTCAGTGCGTCTTCTCGACGATGATCTCGTCGTACCCGTCGCGCGTCGCGACCTCGACGAGCCGGTGGCCCGCCTTCGCGACCCACTTCGGGATGTCCGTCCTGCTCCCGGAGTCGGAGCTGTACACCGCGATGATCTGACCCGGAGCGCTCTCGCGGATCGCCCGGATGAGCTCCATGAGCGGGCCCGGGCAGAAGCTGCCGCGGGCGTCCACGGTGCGCGTCGCGCCCGGGGACGTGAGCATGTCGGTCATGACGTGACGTCCTTCTCTAGATGAACAGCGAGGCGTCGGCCTCGGTCATGATCTCGATCGCCGTGGCGGCCCCGGCTGGCTCCCCCATCTCGTCGATGAGGTCCTCGCGCTTGAGGCCGAACATGTCCATCGTCATCTGGCAGGGGATGAACTCCACGCCCAGTGCCGTGGCGGCCTCGAGCAGCTCGCGCGGGCTCGCGACGTTGTACTTCTTGCGGAGGCTGCCCATCATCCAGGGCCCCATCCCCAGGAAGTTCATCTTGCTGAGCTTCACGTGGTCGATGCCCGGGCGCTGCATCAGCGTGAGCATCTTCTGCATCCAGTTCTCGCCGATGATCCGCTTCTGGTCCTTGACGAACGGCAGGAGACCCCAGAAGGTCACGAAGACCTTGCAGCGGACCCCGCTCGCCGCCGCCGTGGACGAGAGGATCAGGACGGGCCAGATCTTGTCGAGCTCGCCGGACCAGTTGATGATCACGAGTTCCTTGGTCTTGACGGACCCTTCGACGTCCCGTTCGGGCGTCGTCTCCGGGATGCCCTCGACGGCCGCGATCGCTCGCGCGAGGGGGTCGACCGGGGCGACCGGGAGCTCGAGTGTGGGCGTGGTCATGGTCGCTGCCTCACTTCCGGCGGATGACGAAGCGGTGGACCGCCCCGTCGGTGGACTGCTCGACGAGCTCGTTGCCGGTCGACCGCGACCAGGCCGCGAAGTCCTTCACCGACCCTGGGTCGGTCGCGAGGACCTCGATGAACTCACCCGATCCGAGCGCCTTGATCGCCTGGGCGGTCTTGACGATCGGCATCGGGCAGGAGAGGCCGCGTGCGTCGACACGCTCGCGGATCTCGACGGCTTCCATGGTCGGTACCTCCTGTGGCTGATGGATCAGATGAAGACGAGCTGACCCTCGCCGGCGTTCAGGTAGAACGCCGTGACGCCCTCCACGCCATCGACGAGCGGGTCGAGATCGGCCTGGTCGATATGCAGGAGATCCATCGACAGCGAGCACGCTTCGATGTCCACGCCGCCGAGCTCCTTGGCCTGGCGCAGCGTGTCCGCCCAGCTCGCCTGACCGGCCGTGCGCAGCGCGTCGACGGCCGCCCGCCCGGCCAGGCCGGCCTCGGGAGCCAGGCCGTGGTCGCGGTCTATGCGGTCGGCGCGGAACGCGTCCAGGGCCCAGTACTGGAGGAAGAGGTTGACCGGACGGCCCAACGCGGCCGCGCCGGCGGTGAGCACCGCGACGGCCTGCAGCTTGTCGTCCGTGCCGGAGAACACGACCAGGTTGAGGGGTTCGTCCATCGGATCACCTCGTCATGTGTGCGGTTGGTCGCGGGGTCGGCCCGGGCGCTCCAGCCGCGAGGCGCGCGAGGCGCTGGATGCGTCGCTCGAGGACGCTGCGCATGACGCCACAGGCCACCATGACCTCGGGGTCGGCGAGCCGATAGCGGGCTTCGCGGCCTTCGCGCTCGACCTCGACGAGGCCGGCCGTCCGGAGGACGGCGAGATGCTGCGAGACGTTGGGCTGGGTCATGTGGAGCTCGGCCGCGAGCCGCCCGACCTCAAGCGGCCCGGCGGCAAGGAGATGCAGAAGCTCGAGCCGGCGCGGGCTGGCCATGGTCCTGAGGATCTCCGCCTGGAGGATCGTGATCTCGTCCATGGCTGGAGCATCGATCGATGCGCATGTGCGCAACAGTGCCGACCGGCTCATCAGACGTGGCCATCCGGCCCGTTCCGAGGTCGGCGGGCGCGTCTCAGGCCACGCGGCCCATCAGTGGATGGCGGATGGCCCTGTCGAGCTCGGCGCCCCGCGCCGTTCGATATGCATGGCGGCAAGTCCGCACTGCTACGAGGTGTGCCCGATGAGGCGCCTGAGTCCGTTCCTCCTGACCGCCGTCCTCGTGCTCCTCTCGATCGGCCTGTTGACCGCGTTCCGCAGCGGCCTGATCTCGAAGCTCGGCGAGCTCGACTGGCGCGAACGATGCGCCGCGACCTGTGGCGGGAGCGCGGATACCGCCGAGAAGTCGTGACCTGATCCGCTTAACCGCCCGGCAGGCGTGAAGGGAGTCGTGCGATGAAGGTTCTGGTGAGCGTGGCGTCGAAGCACGGCGCCACCGCGGAGATCGCCCGGGTGATCGGCGAGGTGCTGTCGGCCGCCGGGATCGAGGCCGACGTCCGTCCGCCCGAAGACGTCACGACCGTGGCGCCCTATGACGGCATCGTCGTCGGCAGCGGCGTCTACGCCGGTCACTGGCTCGAGCCGGCGAAGAAGCTCATCGAGCGGGAATCGGCGACGCTGGCCTACAAGCCCGTGTGGCTGTTCTCGAGCGGGCCGATCGGCGACCCGGCGAAGCCCGAAGAGGAGCCCGTGGATGTCGCGCGGCTCCGCGAGAAGGCCCACCCCGTCGACCACCGCATCTTCCCCGGGAAGCTCGACCGGAATGAGCTCGGGTTCACCGAGAAGGCGATCGTCTCCGTCGTGCACGCGGCGGAAGGGGATTTCCGCCCCTGGGAGCCGATCAGGGCCTGGGCCTCGGGCATCGCCCAGATGCTCCACACAACGCTCGCGGAGGGAGCCGTCCGATGAGTCCACGAGCCCGGACCGGCCTGGCCGCGACGTGCTTCCTGGTCGCCGTGCTGGGCGGCGCGGCGTCCCTGCTCGGCGTGTTCGCCCGGGGCACGGGGGCGTTCATCTCGGTGACGACCGTGCGTGGCGACGTCTACGACATGGCCACGACGGGGGTGTACGCCTACAACGCCCAGCGCGTCGTCGCGGAAGGTGTCGGCTGGGACATCGTCACGCTCGTGCTGGCCGTGCCGGCGCTCCTGCTGGCCGTGCCCCTCGTGGCGCGCGGCTCGTTCCGCGGCCGGTTGTTCGCGGCCGGGCTCCTCGGCTACTTCCTGTACCAGTACCTCGAGTACTCGGTGACGTGGGCGTTCGGGCCGCTCTTCCTCCTGTTCGTCGCGATCTACGGGGCGAGTCTCGTCGGGATCGCCTGGATCGGCTGGAGCCTGGCGACGGACAAGGTCACCGAACCGTTCGGCGACCGCTTCCCGCGCCGCGGCTGGGCCGCCCTCGACCTGGGGATGGCGGTCCTGCTGACGATGATGTGGCTCGCCCGGATCGGGGCGTCGATGGGCGGCGACACCAGCTCCCTGAACGGCGAGACGACGTTCACGGTCCAGGCCCTCGATCTGGGCCTGCTCGTGCCCGCGTCCGTGCTGACCGCGCTGCTTGTGCTCCGTCGGAGCCGGCTCGGTTACGCGCTCGCGGCCACCTTCGGCGTGACGTTCGCGGCGATGACCGCCGCGATCACGGGCATGCTCCTGTCGGCCTGGGCGGTCGAGGGCAACCTCGAGATCGTCCCGGTCGCCATCTTCGGGATCGCGTCGGTCCTGGCGCTCGGGTTGCTCGTCCGGACCTACCGGATGCCTCGGACCGGCACTCGCCAGCGCGCGGACGTTCGCGCGGTCGGCGCGTCCGCCGGCTAGCGAGAGAGCCTCACCTCGCGCCAGCCCGCCGGGCGCGGGCCGATGGCGGGCGGGGGCCGACCGGACGCGACATTCGGCCCGGCCCCTAGGGGCGGCTCGGCCCTGCCCCGGGGCGGCGACCCTGCCCGACAGTAGCGTTGAGATGTTGTTCCGACTGCTGGTCGCCGTGATTCTCTGGGCGGTGCTCGTCGCGCACCGGGCCCCGGAAGGGACCGCGCTGTGACCGCGCGCCTGGGCATGCCGGTCGCGAAGGTGGAGTCGATGAGCGTCCTGGTCGCGTACTCGAGCCGGCTCGGATCCACGAGGGGGATCGCCGCACGCATCGCGGAGCGCCTCCAGACCCACGGGCTCGACGTGTCCGCGCGACCGATCGGATCCGTCGGTGAGCTGACGCCGTACGACGCGTTCGTGGTCGGGAGCGCCGTATACGGCGGCCACTGGCTCAAGGAGGCGAGCGGATTCGTCCGCCAGCACGCGGCCGCCCTGTCCTCTCGTCCCGTGTGGCTCTTCAGCAGCGGGCCGGTGGGCCGGCAGGCCGTCAAGGCTGCCCCGGTCACCCCGGCGGAGGTCGGCGAGCTCGAGGCGACGACGCACGCCCGGGAGCATCGGACGTTCGCCGGAGCGCTCGATCGCCAGACCATCCACGGCGCCGATCTCGGGGTCGCGGAGCGATTCATCGCGAAGCGGTTCGTGCCCGAGGGCGACTTCCGCGACTGGCCGGAGATCGACGGGTGGGCCGACGAGATCGCGCGCCACCTGGTGGCGACTGGCGCGGGGCGACGCTGAGGCGTCCGCTGCCGCGATAGCTGTCGGTCGCCGGGGTCAGGCGGGCCGACGAGGGAAGGAGGAACCGGGCAATGCTCAAGATCGTGATCGCGCTGGTGCTGCTGGCCCACGGGATCGGCCACAGCATGGGCCTTGTCCAGTTGTTCAAGGTCGCCACCGTCAATCCGGAATGGCGCGGCGACTCGTGGCTCCTGACCGGCACGGCGGGCACGACGGCGACCCAGGTCGTCGGGGGTCTCCTGTGGACGGCCGCGATCGTCGGGTTCGCCGCACTGGCGGCCGCCGTCGTCGGCTGGCTCCCGACCTCGACGTTCGCACCGCTGGCGATCGGATCGGCCGCCGTTTCGCTCATGGGACTGCTGTTCTTCCCGGTCGCGTTCCCCACGTTCAGCACGATCGGCGCGCTAGCCGTCGACCTGGCGGTCGTGGTGGCCACGGTCTGGTATCACTGGCTGCCGACCGACCTGGCGGC
>DASVIK010000157.1:0-5656 GCA_036382135.1 Candidatus Limnocylindrales bacterium
GAGGTGGTCGACGCCAAGCCAGGCCAGGATGTGGGCGACCCGGTCGAGCCGGAGGCCGGGGGCGAGGCCGTTCTCGAAGCGCGAGATGATCGACTGATCGATGCCGCAACGCGACTCGAGCACCTCCTGGGAGATGCCCTGGCTGGCGCGGGCACGTTCGACGGCGCGCCCGAGGGCGACCATCGCGGCGGTCACTCGGCGATCGTGCGCTCGGAACGTGTAGGGCATGGCGCATTCCACCACGTCGCGATCCACGCCGACTTAGCCGCCGATCACCGAGGAGACCGCGCCGCGTCTCGAAGCCTCCGATATGCACCCACGGGCATACGATTGGAGACCTTCCCGGCCGGGCCGAGCACGAGATCCGCGAGTCGAGCACGCCCCAGGCCCGTCGTCGTCACGCGGCTGCCGCCTCGAGCCAGGCCTCGATGACGCCCCGCAGCGGCGTGAGCGCGACCGCGCCGTGGCCGAGCAGCGCGTCGTGGAACGCCCGGACGGCGAAGCGGGCGCCGAGCCGCGCGGTGGCCTCGGCCCGCAGGCGCAGCATCTCCAGCTGGCCGGCCTTGTAGGCAAGGGCCTGACCCGGCCAGACGATGTACCGGTCGACCTCGTTGGCGATGTTGTTCGGGGCGAGGGCGCTGTTCGCGACCATGTAGTCGATGGCCGCCTGGCGTGACCAGCCGAGCGCATGCATGCCCGTGTCGACGACGAGCCGGCAGGCGCGCCAGGCATCCATCGACAGCATCCCGATCCGGTCCAGGTCGCCGGTGTAGAGGCCCATCTCCTCGGCCAGCCGCTCCGTGTACAGGCCCCAGCCCTCCCAGAACGCGGTGGCTCCCAGGTGTCGCCGGAAGTCGGGCAGGCCCGTGAGTTCCTGGGCGATGGCGATCTGGAGGTGGTGGCCGGGCACCGCCTCGTGGAAGGCGAGGCATTCGGCCTCGTAGCGGGGTCGCGACTCCGGGTGGCTCGTGTTGAGGAAGTACTGACCGGGTCGCGATCCATCGGCGGCCGGCGGACGGTAGTACGCGATCGACGAGTGCTCCTCCTCGTGGGCGGGCATCGGGACGACGACGCACGGGGTGACCGGCAGCCGGCCGAACCAGGCGGGCACGGCCGCATTCGCTCGATCGAGCGCGGCCCGGGCGGTGGCCTCGACCTCGGCCCGGGTCGAGAAGTGCATCGCGGCGTCGCCGCGCAGCCGCTCCAGCGCATCGGCCCGGGACGGCGCTCCGAGCACGCGTTCGCCGAGCGCCGCCATCTCGGCGTTGATCCGCTCAACCTCCGCGAGGCCGGTGGCGTGGAGGGCCTCCGGGGACAGCTCGAGGGTCGTGTGGCGCCGGACGAGCGTGCGGTACGCCGCGTCACCACCCGGCACGTGCCCGATGCCGGGCCGATCGTCCGGGCGAGCGCGGGGCAGGATCTCGTCGGCCAGGAAGGCTCGATGCCGCGCGAGCGCGGGTCGGATCGTGTCGCGCACGGCTGCCGTCAGCGCGTCGGCGAAGGCCGCCCGCTGTGCGGCCGACCGATCGTCCACGGGCACCCGGAGCGGCTCGAGCAGGGCGCTCTCCTCATCGGCTGTCGCCAGGGTCGTGGTCAGCGCATCGATCGCCCGGACGACCGGCGTATGGGTCGCGACCCGACCGTCCGCCAGGCCGCGGCGCAGGTTGGCGGTCAGCTGATCGATGAGGCCGCCGAATGCGCGCCAGCGCTCGACCATCGCTGCCGCCCGCTCGGGCGTGCCGGCGGTCTGGAACGACGGGACGTTCTGGATGGCCGTCGGCCAGCCGTTCATGACGTCCACCGTCCACTCCTCGAGGTGCTCGCCGAGCACCGCCGCCTCGCCTGCCGCCTCCTCGATGAGCGCCGTCCGGGTGACGGGATCCTCTCCGACCAGGGTCGTCGCCGGGATCGCGCGGGCGCGCGCCGCCAGGTCGAGGAGGCGGCTCCGCACCCGCTCGACGCCCGCCGGCGAGATGTCGTCCACCGCGTCGTCGTGGCCCGGCTCCCCCAGGGCCGTCGCCTCGATCGGGTGCGCCGCGAGCGTGGCGGCCCAGAACTCGCCGGCGAGCTGCGCGAGGTCGTCGGCGGGCTGGTTCATCGGTCCTCCTCCACGTCCACCCTCATGGTACGGGCCGGCCCCGCGCCAGGACTCAGCGGACGCACGCTCCGGTCGCCACCGCCTTGGTGCGGCCCACCGCCGGCATGACCCGCGCCGAGACCGCGACCGGCGAGAGCGCATAGCCGACGTTCGGATCGCTCTTGGCCTCGGCGAAGACGACCCCGCCCACGGACCCGTCGGGCAGGATGAGCGGACCGCCGCTGTCGCCCTTCTCGATGTTCGCCGTCAGCTCGAGGATCTGCCTGGTGACCTCGCTCGTGCCGTAGATGTCCCGGCCAAGGGCCGGGTACCGCGACGCGATGCCCGCGGGGATGACCGTGAGGGCCCGGCCGAGTGGGTGACCGAGCGCGGCGCCCTGGACACCGGAGGCCGGGTCCTGGGTCGCGAACTCGAGCGGCGCGGTCGGCAGGCCGGCGACCCACAGGACGGCAACGTCGAGGGCCGGGTCGAAGAGCACGACCGTCGCCTTGGCGGCCTTCCCGGCGTCCTGGGCGACGGTCTCGGTGACGCCGCCGGCCACGACATGCGCGTTCGTCAGGTAGTAGCCGAGGCCGATCGAGAAGCCGGTGCCGCTGAGCTCGTAGCCGCACGCGCTCGTGACGACCTTGACCGTGCTGGCTGCGGCGGTCGCCGTGAGTGCCTTCGCCGCGGCGCCGCTCGGCGTCCCGACCGGCGCGGCCGGGAAGGGCTCCAGGCCGGCGAACACCTGCGGCAGGCCCGACGCATCGAGCAACCGGCCGAGACTGGACGTGAACTGCGTCGGGGGCGGCAGCGCGTCGGCGAGGGCCCGGACGATGATCGAGGTCTGGGCCATCGCCGCTGCCGGTGGGATCGCGCCCGCCGCGAGGATGCTGCCGGCGAGCCAGATGACGAGGATCCCCTGCGCGCCTCCGAGTACGGCGCCGCCCATCCGGTCCACGCTGCCGAGGAAGCCATCGCCGAGCCGGCTGCGGACGCCGACACCGGCCGCCGAGCCGAGGGCCTCGCCGATGCCGATCGCGAAGACGAAGCCGGCGACCACGATGAGCGCGCGGATCGGCGGATCCATCGACTGGAGCTGATCGCGGAAGATGGGCAGCGCGATGAGCACGGCCGCCCCGCCGATGATGGCGCCGAGGAGGCCGCCGAGCTGCGAGAAGAAGCCTGACCGCAGGCCGAGGACGAACGCGACGACGACGATCGCGACGGCCGCGAGATCGAGGGGATTCAGGCCGGAGGAGATGGCGGATGGCTCCACCCCTCCAGTATCGGTCAGTCGCCCGCGCCGGCGTCATTCCACCGGTGGTACGTCGGCGGCCGGCCGATGGGGCCCTCGCGTGGGCGACGGGTCACGGACCGTGCGGCCGATGGTCCCGTCGGACCCGGCGGCGCAAGCTCAGGCCGAGGCGTCGGACCTCGTATCGACTCGGGCCGGGTGGGTGGCCTCCCAGGCCGCGATGTCGTCCGCCCGACCCACGAGGTAGCCGAGCTCGTCCGTTCCCTCGAGGAGCATCACCCGGGCGAAGGCATCCACCTCGAACGGCAGGTCCTCGTCGCCGGGCAGGTGGACGAGCTGGGCCTCCAGGTCGACCGTCAGCTCGGCGGTGGGGTTCGCCGCCACGAGCTCGAACAGCTGACGATGGCGCTCGGCCTCGACGACGATCGGCAGGATGCCGTTCTTGAGCGAGTTGCTCCGGAAGATGTCGGCGAAGCTCGTCGAGAGGATGGCCCGGATGCCGTTCACCGCGAGCGCCCAAGGCGCATGCTCGCGCGACGACCCGGCGCCGAAGTTGTCGCCGGCCAGCAGGATGGCCCGGCCGGCCATCTCGGGTCGGTCGATGACGAACGGCGGATCCTTGAGCCGGCCGTCCTCGGTGAACCGCCAGTCATGGAAGAGCGCCTCGGCCAGGCCGTCCTTGTCGGTGACCTTCAGGTAGCGGGCCGGCACGATCTGGTCGGTGTCGACGTTCTCCGCGGGCAAGGGGATGACGGCGCTCGTGAACGTGCGGTACGGCTGGGCCACCTCAGCGGCCGCCGATCCCGGCCGTCGCCTCGATCCCGGGGAGCGTCCGCGGGTCGGTGACCACGCCGCTGATCGCGGACGCGGCGGCCGTCAGCGGCGAGGCGAGGAACGACCGGCCGCCCTTGCCCTGGCGGCCCTCGAAGTTGCGGTTCGACGTGCTGATCGCGTACTGGCCGGGCGAGAGCTGGTCGCCGTTCATCGCGATGCACATCGAGCAGCCGGCCTCGCGCCACTCGGCTCCGGCGGCCCGGAAGATGTCGCCGAGGCCCTCGCGCTCGGCCTGCTTCTTCACTTCCTCGGAGCCCGGCACGACCATCATCCGCACGCCGTCCGCGACCCGCCGGTCCTTCATCACCGCCGCGGCGAGCCGGAGGTCGCTGATCCGGCCGTTCGTGCACGACCCCACGAACACCACGTCGACCTTCTGACCCAGGATCGGCTGGCCCGGCCGCAGGTCCATGTACTCGAGGGCCCGCTCGAGGGCGCGCCGCTGGGCGGGATCGGCCTGGTCCTCGGGTGACGGGACGCGGCTCGTGATCGGGATGCCCATGCCCGGGTTCGTGCCGTACGTGACCATCGGCTCGAGCGTCCCGGCGTCGATCCGGATCGACTTGTCGAACGTCGCGCCCTCGTCGGTGGGCAGCCTGCGCCAGCGGGCGACCGCGGCATCCCAGGCCGGGCCGCTCGGCGCGTGGCGGCGGCCGTGCAGGTATTCGTACGTGGTGTCGTCGGGCGCGACGAGCCCGGCCCGCGCACCACCCTCGATGCTCATGTTGCAGATCGTCATCCGCTGCTCCATGGTCAGGGCGCGGATGGCGTCGCCGCGGTACTCGAAGACGTGGCCGGTCCCGCCGCCGATGCCGATCCGGGCGATGAGCGCGAGGATGATGTCCTGGGCGCTCACGCCGGCCTCGAGGCGGCCGTCCACCCGGACCTCGTACGTGTGCGGCCGGCGCTGGAGGAGGCATTGGGTCGCGAGGACCATCTCGACCTCGCTCGTCCCGATCCCGAACGCGAGCGCGCCGAACGCCCCATGGGTGGCGGTGTGGCTGTCGCCGCAGACGATCGTCATGCCCGGCTGGGTCAGGCCGAGCTGCGGACCGATGATGTGGACGATCCCCTGATCCGGACTGCCGATGCCGTGGAGCGGGATCCCGAACTCGGCGCAGTTCGCCGTCAGCCGGTCGACCTGCGCCGCCGCCATCTCGTCGAGGATCGGCAGGTTCCGGGCATGGGTCGGGATCGAGTGGTCGGCGGTCGCCACTGTCTGGCCCGGGTGGCGCACGCGGAGACCGCGCTGGCGCAGGCCCGTGAACGCCTGCGGGCTCGTCACCTCGTGGATGAGGTGCAGGTCGATGGCCAGGACGGACGGCGCGTCGGCCTGGTCGATGACGACGTGGTCGTCCCAGATCTTCTCGACGATGGTGCGGGGCCGCTGGTCGGACACGTTGGACACTCGGGCTCAGGGGGGTGATGACGGAGCGCAGAGCGTACCAGAGGGTCGCCGGCCGGCGGTCCTGGAGGCCCTCGTCCGC
>DASVIK010000158.1:0-8289 GCA_036382135.1 Candidatus Limnocylindrales bacterium
CGGCGTCCTCGGCCAGGTCGACGGCCGGGGCACCATCGACGCCGTGACCGCCGCGGTCGTGGCCCAGGTCGCATCCCTTCCGCGGACCGTCTGATGGCCGTCGCCCGGGCCCGCCAGATCACGGTCAAGTCGGCGGCCGACATCGACCACATGCGGCGCGCCGGACGTGTCGTGGCAGAGGTCCTCGCCCTCGTCGAGTCGGAGCTCCGGCCCGGCATCTCGACGGCCGAGCTCGATCGCCTGGCGGAGCGCCACATCCGATCGGCCGGCGCGGTCCCGTCGTTCAAGGGCTATCCTGGCGCGGATCCGCGGCGGCCGTTCCCAGCGAGCATCTGCATCTCCATCGACGACGAGATCGTCCACGGCATCCCCGGTGAGCGGACCATCCGCGAGGGGATGCTCGTGTCGATCGACGCTGGCGCCATCGTCGACGACTGGCACGGCGACGCCGCCCGCACGTTCTACGTGGGCGGCCAGGTCCCGGCCGCCACGCGCGCGCTCATCGACGCGACGCGCCTGGCGATGATGGCCGGCATCGCCGCCGCCCGGCCGGGCAACCACATCGAGGACATCGGGGCGGCCGTGGAGGACATCGCCGCGCCCGGCGGCTTCGGTGTCATCCGGCACTATGTCGGCCATGGCATCGGCCGCAGGATGCACGAGGAGCCGCAGGTCCCCAACTACCGGACGGGCTGGACCGGGCGCAAGCTGGAGGCCGGCTTGTGCCTCGCGATCGAGCCGATGTTCACGCTCGGTTCATACGAGACGAAGACGCTTCCGGACGGCTGGACCGTCGTCACCGCGGACCGCTCGCTGGCGGCCCACTTCGAGCACACCATCGCCATCACGGACAGTGGGCCGGAGATCCTGACCACCGTCTGACACCATCGGTTGCCGCATCGGCGCCGGTTTGATAAGCTGCACGTTCGTGTGCCGGTCCCTTGACCGGCATTCGACACGAGAAAGGGAACCACCACCCCCGTGGCCAAGAAAGACGCGATCGAAGTCGAAGGAACGGTCATCGAGCCGCTCCCGAACACGATGTTCGCCGTCGAGCTGGAGAACGGGCACCGGGTGTTGGCCCACATCAGCGGCAAGCTCCGGATGAACTTCATCAGGATCCTGCCGGGGGACCGAGTCCGCGTCGAGCTGTCGCCCTACGACCTCACGCGCGGCCGGATCACCTACCGACTCAAGTAACGGACCACCCCAACCTCGCGAGGATCAGGTGAAGGTCAGAGCCTCCGTCAAGGCGCGATGCGACAACTGCAAGGTGATCCGCCGTCATGGGACGGTCATGGTCATCTGCTCCAACCCCAAGCACAAGCAGCGGCAGGGCTGACCGATGGCACGCATCGCTGGCGTCGATGTCCCGCGCGAGAAGCGCGTCGAGATCGCCCTCACCTACATCTTCGGGATCGGGCTGCCCACCAGCCAGAAGATCCTCGCCCAGACCAACATCAACCCGGACACCCGGGTCCGCGATCTCACGGACGAGCAGGTCAACCGCCTGCGCGACCTCATCGACCGGCGCTACAAGGTCGAGGGCGACCTGCGTCGGGAAGTGGCCCTGAACATCAAGCGCCTCATCGAGATCGGCTCGTACCGCGGTCTGCGCCACCGGCGCAACCTGCCGGTCCGCGGCCAGCGCACCAAGACCAACGCCCGAGCCCGCCGCGGACCGAAGAAGACGGTCGGCGTGCGGCGCAAGAAGTAGCGAGGACGGACGCACCGTATGGCGGAACGCAAGCGGGCGCTCAAGCAGCGTCGCAAGGAAAAGAAGAACGTGCCCCAGGGGCACGTCCATATCCAGGCGACGTTCAATAACACGATCATCACGATCACCGATCTCGGCGGTGCCGTGGTGAGCTGGGGCTCGGCCGGCACGGCCGGGTTCAAGGGTTCGCGCAAGAGCACTCCGTATGCCGCCGCGCTGTCCGCCGATGGCGCCGCCAAGCGCGCCATGGAGCACGGCATGCGCCAGGTCGAGGTCTTCGTGAAGGGCCCGGGCGCCGGCCGTGAGCAGGCGATCCGCTCGCTGCAGGCAGCGGGTCTCGAGGTCTCCGCGATCACCGACGTCACCCCCATCCCCCACAACGGCTGCCGCGCCCCCAAGCGGCGCCGGGTCTGAGCCAGGACGCGAATACATGGCCCGCTACACCGGATCCGTCTGCCGCCTCTGCCGTCGGGAGGGCGCCAAGCTCTTCCTGAAGGGCAGCCGCTGCTATACCAAGAAATGCGCCTTCGAGCGCCGGCCCACCCCGCCGGGCCAGCACGGCGTCCGCCGTCGCAAGGTCGGTGAGTTCGGGATGCAGCTGCGCGAGAAGCAGAAGGTGCGTCGCGTCTACTCCGTCCTCGAGCGCCAGTTCAAGAACTACTTCGCGACGGCCGACGCCCGGCCGGGCATCACCGGCGAGAACCTCCTTCGGATGCTCGAGCTGCGGCTCGACAACGTCGTGTTCCGGATGGGCTTCGCCACGTCGCGCGCCCAGGCTCGCCAGCTGGTCTGCCACGGTCACTTCGCGGTGAACGGCCGGCCGACCGACATCCCCTCGTATCAGCTCAAGTCCGGCGACCGGATCGAGGTCCGCGAATCGCGGACCACACGCGACCCGTTCGCGATCGCCAAGGAGACGCTCCGCTCCCACCAGAGCCCGGAGTGGCTCTCCGTCGACGCGGCGAAGCTCGCCGGATCCGTCGCGGACCTTCCCCGCCGAGACCAGATGCCGCTCGACCTCAACGAGCAGCTCGTCGTCGAGTACTACTCGAGGTAAGCCCCAGACCATGATCGAACTCGAGAGCCCGCAGATCGAATCCATCGAGGAAGTGGGCTTCTACGCCAAGTACGAAGCCGGCCCGCTCGAAGCCGGCTACGGCGTCACCATCGGGAACGCGCTCCGGCGTGTCCTCCTGTCGTCCCTCGAGGGCGCCGCGGTGACGTCGATCCAGATCCGCGACGTCTACCAGGAGTTCTCGACGATCCCGGGCGTCAAGGAAGACGTCACCCAGATCGTCCTGAACGTCAAGAAGCTGCGCCTCAAGAGCTTCGCCAGCCACCCGGTCCAGCTGCGGCTCATCAAGAGCGGCGCCGGGCCCGTCGTGGCCGCCGACATCGCCGAGTCCGCCGACGTCGAGATCGTCAATCCCGACCAGGTGCTCATGACGATCGACAAGGACGACGTGACGATCGAGCTCGACCTGACGGTCGAGCGGGGCGTCGGCTACATCGGCGCCGAGCGCGCCGAGGCGCTGCCCATCGGCGTCATCGCGGTCGACGCGATCTTCACCCCCGTGCGCAAGGTGAACTACTGGATCGACAGCGTCCGCGTCGGCCAGGACACCAACCACGACAAGCTCACGATCGAGATCGAGACCGACGGCACGATCTCGCCGGAGGAGGCCCTGTCGCGCGCCGCGGGTCGCCTCGTCGACGAGTTCCAGCACTTCGTGGCGGTGGGCATGCCGGCCCTCGCGGTGGCCACCCCCGGCGGCGCCCCGGCGCTGCCGCCGAACATGCTCGACATGCCGATCGAGGAGCTCGACCTCCCGATGCGGGCGTACAATTCCCTCAAGCGCAACAACATCGTCAAGGTCGGCCAGCTGCTCCAGCTCTCCGACGACGACCTGCTCCGGATGCGCAACTTCGGCAAGAAGTCGCTCGACGAGATGAAGGAGCGCCTCCGGATGCGCGGCTTCATCGTCCCCGAGTCGGAGACGGATGAGCTCGACGGCGTCGACGCCGATGAGTCGTTCGAGGACGACGGCGAGGAAGGCTGAGCGATGGCCCACCGCATCGACGGTCGCAAGCTCAGTCGCAAGATGGGCCCGCGACTCGCCCTCTACAAGAGCCTGACCGTGGCGGTCCTGCGCTACGAGCGCGTCCGGACCACCGAGGCCAAGGCCAAGGAGATCCGCGGTCGGGTCGAGCACATGATCACCATCGCCAAGCGCGGCGACCTGGCGGCCCGCCGGGCCGTGGTCGCCGCCTTCCCGAACGAGCCGCTCGTCGTGAACAAGCTCTTCGACGAGATCGCTCCGAAGTACGCCGATCGGACGTCCGGGTACACCCGGATCGTGCGAATCGGGCAGCGCCTCGGGGATGCGGCCGAGATCGTCCAGATCGAGCTCGTCTGACGAGCCCGAAGTGAAGGGCGTCCGAAAGGGCGCGCTCGTGCGCATCAGGGCACGGGTGGAATACGACGGAACGGATCTTGCCGGGTTCCAGGCACAGCCTGAGGCCCGGACGGTCCAGGGGGAGCTCGAGGCGGCCCTCGCCCGATTGGCGGGCGGACGGCGGCTTCGGGTCGATGGGGCCGGTCGGACCGACGCCGGGGTGCATGCCAGCGGACAGGTGATCGCATTCACCTACGACGGGCGGCTCTCGGTGGCGGAGCTGGGCAGGGCGCTCGGTGCGCTCCTCCCGGCGGACGTCGCGATCCACGGGTTGCGACGGGCACCGGCAGGCTTTCACCCTCGGTTCGCGGCGCGGTATCGGGAGTACCGCTACACCGTCTGGAACGGGCCGCGGAGCCCGCTCCGCGAGCGTTATGCGCTCGGGGTGCGGGACCCACTCGATACCGCCGCGATGGCGCGAGCCGGGCAGGTCTTCATCGGCCGGCACGACTTCTCCGCCTTCGGGGCAGCGGACCGGCAGCCGGTCCGGACCCTGCACTGGGTCCGGGTGCGGCGGACGGGGTCGCTCGTGACGGTGGACGTCGCAGGAGACGCCTTCCTTCGCGGGATGGTCCGCCGGATGATGGCCGTCCTGCTGGAGGTCGGTCGAGGAACGATGGACGAAGCGGCGGTCGCCGCGGCGCTCGGCGCCGGTCGACCGGCGCTCGACGGGGCGATGGCCCCGGCGAAAGGGCTCACGCTGCGGCGGGTCGTCATGGGGCGACGGGCCGCCGGATCGAACGGAGAACACGGAGACCGATGAACGCCAAGACGTACACGCTCCGCGAGAGCGAGATCGACCGACGCTGGTTCCTCGTCGACGCGACAGGCCAGACGCTCGGCCGCCTCGCGACGCGGGTCGCCCGTGTCCTCGAGGGCAAGGACAAGCCCACCTACACCCCGAATCTCGACTCCGGTGACCACGTCATCATCCTCAACGCCGCCCTCATCACCGTGACCCGCGACAAGCTCGAGACCAAGATCTACGCCCGCCACAGCGGACATCCGCAGGGCTACAAGGAGGAGACCCTGGGGCACCTCCTCGCCCGTCGCCCGGAAGAGGTCCTCCGGCGCGCGGTCAAGGGCATGCTGCCCCACAACAAGCTGGGCGCCCAGCAGCTCCGCAAGCTGAAGATCTACCCCGGAACCGACCATCCGCACCAGGCGCAGCGGCCGGAACCGCTCGGCTGACGAGGAGCCACACCGCATGAGCACCCCAACCGCCTTCTCGTTCGGGACCGGTCGCCGCAAGACCGCGGTCGCCCGCGTCCGGCTGCTGCCGGGCGAGGGTGAGATCGTCGTCAACGGCCGGACCCTGGTCGAGCACTTCGGCAACGCCGTCAACGAGGCGGATCTCCGGATGCCGTTCCGGGTGACGGGGACGGAAGGCCGCTACAACGCCATGGTCAAGGTCGAGGGCGGTGGCGTCACCGGCCAGGCCGGCGCGATCCGCCACGGCATCGCCCGGGCCCTCCTCCAGCTCGATCCCGACGCGCACCGCGTGCCGCTGCGCCAGGCCGGCCTCCTCACCCGCGATCCGCGGATGAAGGAGCGCAAGAAGTACGGCCTCAAGCGAGCCCGCAAGGCGCCGCAGTACACCAAGCGCTAGCGCGCGGGCGACGGTGAGCGGGGTGGACACGCCGAACCCCGAGCCTCGCTCGGGGTTCCGTGCGCCGCGTCACCGCGGCGCCTTCGCTCGGGAGCCTCGCTCGGGGCTCCGTGCGCCGCGTCACCGCGGCGCCTTCGCTCGGGAGTCGGTGCGCCGGGTCCACCCCGGCGCCTTCGCTCGGGAGTCCAGCTCGGGAGTTCGGCGATGACGCCCGCTCCTACTGCCAAGACCCTGCGCGGTCGCGACTTCGTCAGCTTCGCCGACCTCGACCGGGCCGCGATCGAGCGGGTCTTCGAGCGGGCGTTGGCCCTCAAGGCCGAATACCTCGAGACCGGCGGCCATGCCGATCCGCCGCTGCGCGGCCGGACCCTGGCGATGCTCTTCCAGCACCCGAGCCTGAGGACGCGGGTCACCTTCGAGGCGGGCATGACCCAGCTCGGCGGCCACGGCATCTACCTGGCGGCCGGCGACGTCGGGCTCGGCGAACGCGAGACCGTCGCCGACGTCGCCCACAACCTCGAGCGGTTCGTCGAGGGCATCATGGCCCGCATCACGGCCCACGACGTCGTCGAGCGGCTCGCGGCGGAGGCGTCGATCCCCGTGGTCAACGCCCTGACCCTGCGCGAGCATCCCTGCCAGGCCCTCGCGGACCTGTTGACGCTCCGCGAGCGGTTCGGCCGCCTCGACGGGTTGACCCTCGCGTTCGTCGGCGACGGGAACAACGTCTTCCACTCGCTCGCGCTCGCCGGCGCCATCTTCGGGATGGAGGTCCGGCTCGCCCATCCGGATGGCTACGGGCCCGACCCCCGGGTCGTCACGGCGGCCCGCGAGATCGCCGCGGCGGCGGGCGGCCGGATCGTCATCGGCCGCGACCCCCGGGAGATGGTCCACGGTGCGGCGGTCGTGTACACGGACGCCTGGACCTCGATGGGCCAGGAGGCGGAGACCGCGACCCGGCGGTACGCGTTCGCCAGGTACCGGGTCGATGCCGGCCTGCTCGAGGCCGCCGGGCCGGACACGCTCGTCATGCACTGCCTCCCGGCGCACCGCGGCGAGGAGATCAGCGACGAGGTGATGGACGGGCCGCGCAGCCTCATCTGGGACCAGTCCGAGAACCGGCTCCACGCGCAGAAGGGACTGCTCGCCGAGATCATGGGGCCGGCGGCATGACCGAGATCCTCTACGAGCGCTACAAGGACGCCCTGCGGCGGGGCCACGTCAACGCCCTGCGTGGCCGCACGGACGAGGCGATCGGCGCCTATGCCGAGGCGATCTCGCTCGCCCCGGACCGGCCACTGGCGCACATCAGCCGCGCCGGCGTGCTCGTCAAGGTGGGCCGGTTCCACGAGGCGCTGACCGGGTACGAACGGGCCCTCCGGCTGGCGCCGCACGACCCGGCGGCCCTCGGCGGCCGGGCCGAGACGCTCGCCAGGCTCGGCCGGCGGACGGACGCGGCCGACGCATTCGACGTGCTCTCCGAACTGCACGAGGCGGCCGGCCGGACCGCCGAGGCCTGCGACACGGCCCGCCGAGCTCTCGAGCAGGCCGAATCCAAGAGCCGCCGGCGCCATATCGAGGAGCTCACCCGGATCCTCCGCGGCGCGGTCGGCGACAAGGCCGCCGAACAGGCCCTCGCTCGTGCCCTGCTCGTCCTCGAGGAGACGGCTCCGCCCATGCCGCGCTCCCACCCGGCCCCGCCTCCAGCCGAGGCTGCGGCATCGGCCGCGGACACCGGTGCCGGCGCCATCGTCGATGGTTCGGCCGCACAGGAGGCCCGGGAAGCGCCACCGGTACCGGTCGACGCGACGGCCCTCGCGATCGAAGCGGAGGCCGCGCTGGATGCCGGCGACAACGCCACGGCCCGGGATCGGCTCCTGGCCGCGGCGGCGGCCCACCAGGCGGCGGGCCGGTTCGCCGCCGCCCTCGACGCGTGCTACGGCGCGCTCGCGGTGGCGCCGTCCGACACCGGCCTGCACCTCGCGCTGGTGGACGTGTACCTGGCCCGCGGCTGGCGGGCGCTGGCCGCCGAGAAGCTCCTCCTGCTCGGCCACCTCATCGCCCTCGACGACGATGCCGCCGGCCAGGAGCGGCTCTGTTCCGTGATCTCCGCGCGCTTCTCCGACGACCCACGGCTGACCGCGATGTGCGCCTGACGATCGCTCAGCGGCGGCCCTGACGGAGCGTGGCGGGAACGCCGTTCCGGGCCCGTCCCGCGGCCGGAACCGGGCGGTCGGCGGGAGGCACGATGCTACACTCTGGACGATGTCCCAACTCGTGCAGTCGATCCTCGATCAGGTCCGACTGTCCACGCTGGTCGACGTCGGGATCACCGCCCTCCTCATCTACTGGCTGTTCAGCCTGATCCGCGGGACGCGGGCCGTCCGGCTCGTCATCGGGGTGAGTGTCCTCTTCCTGGTCTACGCGGCGGCCCAGGCGTTCGGGCTGCGACTGCTGTCCCAGATCCTCCAGACGGGCGCCGTGGTGGGCCTGTTCGCCCTCGTCGTCGT
>DASVIK010000159.1:0-1556 GCA_036382135.1 Candidatus Limnocylindrales bacterium
GCTGGGCGGAGGCGGCCGGCAGCCCGGGGTTCCGGGACGAGGCGGCGGATCTCGCGGCAGCCTACGACGCCGCGGACCGCGAGACGTGGCCGCGGGCATGAGGCCGGGGCCGCTCCTTCGCTGGGCCGTGGTCCGCGTCGCCCTCGATCCGGCGACCGGACACGCGCAGGCTGGGACGCGCCGGGCGCTCGTCGTCAGCTACGAGCCGTTTCATCGCTCCGGACTGGCCACGATCTGCCCGATCACCGCGGCGCGTGACGAAGCGCGCTACCCGGGCGAGGTGCCGATCCCGGTCGGGATGGCGGGGCAGTCACGCGCGGGCCTGATCCTGTGCCACCAGGTCCGGACCATCTCGCTCGAGCGGGTCGAGGGTGCCCCGGATGGGTGGCTGGGTGATCCCGCGCTGCGTCGCGCCGTGCGCGGAGCGCTTGCCCACCACCTGGGCCTGGACATCCCGTCCATCGGCGATGGGGCGTTCGTGGGAAGCGAACCCCGCTAGCTGTCGAAGCCGATCCCGAGCCCGTCCAGGGTCCGGAGCAGCATTCCGCGACTGCCGTCGTTCGCGTCGGCGCGGGCGAGCTCGTTGCGCACCGTCTCGACGCCGAGCGAGCGGAGCGGCTCGGGCGGGAAGGGGACCGGCCGGGAGCGGACGAAGCGGAGCCGGAGGAGGTCCGACTCGGGCCGAAGGATGAAGTCGCGGGCGATTCCGGCGGCCCAACGCGAGGCCCCGACGCCCAGGCCCGTGTAGCCGAGCGCATAGACGACCCGTCCGCCCATGGTCCGGCCCAGCGTCATCGTGAAGCGCGACGTCGTGTCGATGGCGCCGCCCCAGCGATACGGCCAGCGCAGGTCGGCCAGCTGCGGGAACGTGCGCCGCCAGTTGGCGGCGAGCCGCTCGAACGTCGCCGGCCGCCGGTCGTATGCCGGGCCCACGCCGTTGTGCGGATGGTAGACGGCGTCGAAGCCGCCCCACAGGACCCGATCGTCGGCCGTGAGGCGGAAGTAGTGGAACTGGTTGTTGGCATCGGCGAGGCCCTGCCGGTTGCGCCAGCCGATCGCGTCGTGCTGCGGCGGGGTCAACGGCTCCGATACCAGCACGTAGTCGTAGACCGGCACGAAGAGCGGCCGGAGCCGCCCGAGCCAGCCGGAGTAGGCCGAGGTCGCGACAACGGCATATCGGGCCCGGATCTCGCCGGGCGCGCCGTCCGCGGCCGCCGTCCGAACGCGGATCCCGCCCGCGACACGCTCCAGCGCGGTGACGCGGGTGCCTTCGTACAGGATGGCGCCACGCTCGTGCGCGACCCGCGCCAGCCCACGTGCGAGCTTTGCCGGGTCGAGCATCACGCAGCTGTCCGGGTGCCAGGCGCCGGCGGTCCAGCGGGGAGAATGGACCTCGGCCCTGGCAGCATCGCCGTCGAGGAAGACCGCCCGCTCCCCGCGGGCGGTCGCGAGCTCGACGTGCTCGCGGAACTCGTCGACCTGCCGCGGGTGGTCGGCCAGGCTCAGCTCGCCGGTCGCCTCGAGGTCGCACTCGATCCCGTTGTCCCTGGCGAAGT
>DASVIK010000160.1:0-4368 GCA_036382135.1 Candidatus Limnocylindrales bacterium
CGGCTCGTCGCGGCGGCGGACACCGCGAACGCCGCGGGGGCGAACGTCGAGGCGCTGCGCCACCTGCGCGCCGCGCTCGAGCTCGCCACGCCCGACCGCCACCTCGACCTGTACGAATCGATGGCCGACACGACGGTCCACGGCGACACGAGCATCGAGTTCCTCACGACCGCCCTCGGCCTCGCCCGCGCGTCCGGCGAGCCCCGCGAACGGATCATCCGGATCATCGCGAAGATCCTCACCTTCCACACGCGCTGGCAGGGATCCGTGGCGGGCCGACCGAGCGAGGCCGAGCTCATGGAGCTCGTGAACGAGGGCCGGGCCGGCCTCCACGCGGTGACCGACGAGACGGTGCGGGCGCACTTCCTCCTCGTCGAGGCGTTCCTGCCGTTCTGGATCCGCGTCGGTGGACGCGCACCGAGCGACGAGGAGCTCGGCCGAGGCGACGGCAACGGCCGAGCCGCCGTCGAGGTCGCCCAGCGCCTCGGCGACGCCGCGCTGGCGAGTGCCGCGCTCGATGGGATCGGCACGATCGCCCAGATGCGCGGCGACTTCGAGGGGATGCGTTCGACCGCCCAACAGCGGCTGGATATGGGCGAGCGGCTCTCGGTCGCCGAGCGGATCGACGCCGCGTGCATGGTCGCCTGGGCGTGCCTCCTCCTGGGCGACCTCGATCGGGGCGACGCGGTGGCCGGGTCGGCCCTCGCGGTCGTGCAGCCCGGTCAGGCCGGCAACTGGGCGCTTCACCTTGCTGCGTGGCGCGCGCTCATCGCCACGCTGCGCGGAGATTGGGACGTGGCGATCGCGGCGGCGAACAAGGCCCACGGGTTCTGGCTCGAACTCGGCCAGGTGCCGGCCGGCTACGCGATCCGGGGCTTCCTCGCGGCCTTGAGCGTCGCCCAGGCGCGCGGCGACGACAGCGGCGCGGCCCATTGGCGTGAGGTCGTCGGGCAGATCGCATCGGCATTCCAGGGAACGCAGGGTCGGCGACTCCAGGGGGCGATCGGTGCGAACGACGCGGCCACGGTCGTGGAGGCGCTCGAGGGCCTCGAGACGACGACCATCGGCGACGACACGCTCGAGCGAGCGCTCGGATTCGTGTCGGACCGGGCGATCCCTATCGACCCAGGGGCGCTCCAGCGCATCGACGACCTCACGTTCCCGACCGCCCGGCTCGCCCACGCCCAGATCGACCGGGCCCGGGGGTTGGCCAACGGCGACCCCGGTCCCCTACGTCGGGCACTGGATATGTTCGCGACGGCCGGCGCGAGGCCGGACGAGGCGCGAGTCCGCGTCGAGCTCGGCCGGCTCACCGGCGACGAGGGCATGACCGAAGAGGGCCTGCGGATGCTCCGCGAGATCGGTGACGTGGCCCAGCTCGACCGTTTCGCCTAGGCCGCCGCGCGCTCGGCGGCCCGCCCCGGAATCAGGCGCGCGGCGGTTGGGGCGGATCGTTCAGGCCGTGCAGGTCCCCGGCGCCGTGGAATTCGATGAGGGTCTCCCGTCGACCGCCGGGGCCCATCTGTCGATCGGCGATGAGCGCGTGACCGGAGAGTGCCCGCCCATCTCGCGTGCGGCCGGTGAGCTCGCCCTCTTCGGCGACCGGGGCGGTCCGGACGACGACCCGAGCGGTCCACTGTGCGCGCTGCTGGTCGTCCTCCCAGAGGTCCATGGTCGCCCCGGCCAGGGGTTCTCCGGCGAACGTGACGTCAACGAGCGCGAAACGCTGGTGTCGAGTCGTCATCGCGTCCACGGTAGCAGGGTATCGAGTGGGGCATCGCCGGCCGCGACCGTGTCGGTCAGGGCACGACAGCCCCGGAATCGACGAGGCCCCGTCCACGTTGGACGGGGCCTCGTACCTTACAGACGCCTGAACCTCAGACGCCGTGCACCTTGACGGCACGCGGGCCCTTGGGGCTCTGCTCGATCTCGAACTCGACGCGCTCGCCGCCAGTGAGGCGATCGAAGTCGAGCGAGGAGTCGAGGCCGCCGCGATGGAAGAAGTATTCCTTCGCATCCTCAGCGGCGATAAAGCCGAAGCCGCGATCGGCGACGACCTTCTTGATGGTACCGGTGGTCACATTGACCTCCATGCTTCCCGAACTGGGAACTGCAGGCGCACGGTCTGTTCGAGAAGGGGTGTCGACCACGCGAAGCATCGCCACGGACTGCGGCGAGGCCCCATCATAGCACGTCCGTTCGATGGCGACCAGCCCGCCGATGCCCGGCACGCCGCGACGGCCGACATCCGATGCCGTCGGAGGCTCCCGGGCCCGCGAGCCCGGGGCGCACGAGTCGTGGCGCGTCGAGGCACCATCATGAGAGGTTCTCAGGACCTCGCGGCGTAGACTCGGGGGACCTTCCGTGCGTGTGCGAAGGCAACCTTCAGCGTTCGACGCGCGTCTGTACCGGAGAGGTATGGCGTGCCGGAGGAATCTCACATGACCGACCAGTGGACGCCGAGCGACGAACCGACGCCGACGACTCCCACCCAGTTCAGCGCACGCACGCGCCTCCGGCGCGGGGAGATCCTCCGGATCGGCGTCGTGATCGGCTCGCTGGTCGTCCTCGTCGCCTCGGCCGCCGTCACCATCGGCGCCTCGCCGAGTGCCACGACGAGCCCGGCCGGCGCCTCGCCGGCCGCGTCAGGTGCCGCTCCCGGCCTCCAGCAGCGCCCAGGCGCCAGTGGGCCGGGGTTCCGGTTCGGTTGGCCGGGCGGCTTCGGTGGCATGTTCGGCGGCCCGACCGTCACGGGTCTGCTCGGTGAGCGCTTCGGCGGCATCGGGCGCTCGATCACGATCACGAAGATCGAGGGCTCGAACGTGAGCCTCAAGACCGACGACGGCTGGACCCGCACGATCGCCGTGACCGGCACGACCAAGATCCGCGTCGGGAGCCAGGCGGGCGCCATCGCAGACCTGAAGGTCGGTGACATCGTCAGCCTGAACGAGACCAAGAACACCGATGGCACGTTCACCGTCACGCTCGTGGTCGTCCGCGTCCCGACGGTCGCCGGCACCGTGACCGTCGTGACCGCGACCGGGTTCACGCTCAAGCAGCGCGACGGGTCCTCCAGGACGGTGACGTTCTCGAGCTCCACCAACTTCCTCATCGGCGCCACGAAGAGCTCGAAGGCCGACCTGAGCGTCGGGGCCCGTGTCGAGGTCGAGGGTGCCAACGGATCCGGCACGTCGTTCGCCGCGACGGTCATCCACATCGTGCCGGACGTCCGCGCCGGCAAGGTCACGGCCAAGACGAGCACGACCATCACGATCCAGGGGCGCGGCGGCGCGACCCAGACGATCCACGTCGACGCGACCACGACATTCAAGGTCATGGGCGCGACGACCGCGAAGCTGGCCGACGTGACCGTGGGCATGTACATCTCCGCCCAGGGCCTCTCCCGGGCGGACGGTTCGCTCGACGCGACCTCGGTCTTCGGCGGCTCCCTGCGGGTCCCCAAGTCGCTGCCGGTCAAGCCGAACGCCAGTGCGTCGCCGTCGACCTGACCGCGGCTCTACCGCGGCTTGCCGCGGTCTCAACACGATGAGGCATGGACGAATGACGATGGTCGGACATCGTCATTCGTCTACGTTGACACCTCCCGGCGACCGCGCGTAGACTCCGCCGCGGCGCCCATGCCTGCGCCAACCAGCCGAGAAAGGAGGGTCCCCGAATGATGCACAAGAGCTTCTTCGCCCCTCGTCCCAAGGCGCCCCTCGGGGCTGCCGTCAACGGGAGGCCTGTGCCCATCTCGAGCTGAGCTGACGGCGGTGTAAACCGCCCTGACGAAGCACCACGAGCCGTGGGCCAGATCGGGCCCGCGGCTTTTTTCGATGCCCAGGACGTCGTCTCGTCCGAAGCCCGAGCCGCGAGCCCAAGTCCCGCCAGGGACGAACGGGCCCGCGGCTTTCGTCATCTCCGGGCCCCACCCGATCTCCGACGACTTCCAGGAGCAACGACCGTGACCGCCACCCTGCCCCGACAACTGAACAGGACGGACGATCGGCCCGGCGCTGCCCTCGTGGAGGCGCCCCAGACCGCTCGACCGTCCGCCAGCCAGCCGGCCGCCATCCCGGCGCTCCTCGTGGAACACGCCACCAAGCGGTTCCGCGTGGAGCGCAAGAAGCCGCCGGTGATCGCGATCGACGACGTATCGATGCGGCTCGAGCGCGGAGAGATCCGGGGCGTCCTCGGCGCCAACGGCTCCGGCAAGAGCACGCTCATCCGGCTCATCAGCGGCCTGCTGACCCTCGACGTGGGTCGGGTCGAGATCTTTGGCCTGGACCTCGCCCGCGACGAGCTCGCCGTCAAGCGCCTCATCAATCGGGTGAGCGTCGACGCGGCGTTCTTCAAGAAGCTCAGTCC
>DASVIK010000161.1:0-5952 GCA_036382135.1 Candidatus Limnocylindrales bacterium
GTCGGCGACGTCGCCCAGGACGATCTGCGGGCTCTTGCCGCCGAGCTCCAGGCTGATCGCCTTGACGTCCGTCTCGCCGATGTCGCGCAGGAGGGACTTGCCCACGTCGGTCGAGCCGGTGAAGGCGACCTTGTCGACGCCGGGATGGCGCGCGAGCGCGCGCCCGATGACGGAGCCGGGACCCGGCACGACGTTGAGGACGCCCGGGGGGATGCCCGCCTCGAGGGCGAGCTCGCCGAGCCGGATCGCCGACAGGGGCGACTGCGAGGCAGGCTTGAGGACGACGGTGTTCCCGGCCGCGAGGGCCGCTCCGATCTTCCAGCCGGTGATGATGAGCGGGTAGTTCCAGGGCACGATCGTCGCGACCACGCCGAACGGCTCGCGGGTGACGAGCGAAAGGGCGTCCGGGCCGGTCGGGCCGACCTCGCCGTAGAGCTTGTCGATCGCCTCCGCGTACCACTGGATCACGTCCGGCGGCTTGGCCACGTCGACGTTCAGCGTGTCGTGGATCGGCTTCCCGCAGTCGAGGGCCTCGACCAGGGCGAGGTACTCGAGATCGCCCCGGATGAGCTCGGCGAACCGCAGCATGAGCCGCTTGCGGTCGACCGGGGCCAGGTCGGACCAGCGCCCTTCGTCGAAGGCGGTCCTCGCCGCCTGGACCGCCCGGTCCACGTCCTCGGCGTCGCACTCGGCGACCTCCGCGACCGTCGTGCTGTCGCGGCCGGTCACGTCGCGGTAGGTCCGGCCGGAGGCCGCCGCGACGGTTCGTCCGTCGATGACCGCCAGCGCGTGCGGCCGGAGGTCGCGTGCCCGTGCCGTCCAGTCGGCGAGCCCGAACGCGTGGGGATCGGTCGCGGCCACGATCACGCCGCGTACCTCTTGACGGCCCGCTCGTCGAGGACGATGCCCAGGCCCGGGCGGTCGGACAGGCGGAGGACCCCGTCGGCTCCCGGTCGGAGCGGCTCGGCGAGCATGAAGTCACGCCGCTCGGCGGTCCAGCCGGGCGGATCGTACGGGTACTCGAGGAACGGCCCGCCGCCCACGCCGGCGGCCACGTGGAGGTTCGCCAGCACGCCGATCCCGTTCGTCCAGGTGTGGGGTGAGAACCAGCGGTTGCGGGCCAGGGCAAGCTCGGCGATCGTGCGCGCCCGGAGCATGCCCACGGCGAGGACCACGTCCGGCTGGTAGACGTCGTACGCGTCCGCATCGAGCGCCGCGAGCAGCGCGGCCATCGTCCGGGTCATCTCGCCGCCCGCGATCCGCATCCCGGTCGCTCGGCGAAGGTCGGCCAGGCCGCGCAGGTCCGTCTCGGCCAGCGGTTCCTCGAGCCACAGGACGTCGAGCTCGCGGAGCTCGGCAGCGATCGAGCGGGCCGCGACCGGGTCGAGTCCGCGGGCGATGTCGCCGGCCATCCGCCAGCCCTGGTTGAGATCGACCATGATGGCCATCGATGCGCCGACGGCTCGCCTGGTGGCCCGGACCGCGTCCATCCCGTCCGCGAGGCGGTTCCGGTCGACGCGGATCTTGATGGCCCGGAAGCCCTCGCTGCAGAGTTGCAGCGCCGCGTCCGCCCGGGCGGCCGGAGCCTTGAGCTCGCCGCAGGACGCGTAGACGGGCAGCCCGTCGGTCGCCCCGCCGAACAGCGTCGCCACGGGCAGGCCGGCGACCTGGCCGACGATATCCCAGAGCGCCGCCTCGAGGGGCCAGTAGCGCCCGGCGTGGAAGTCGATCGTCTCGAGCGCCCGGACGTGCCGGGCGATCGCGAGCGGGTCCTGGCCGATGAAGAGGTGGGCATACGGCGCGAAGCCGTCCATCGTGTCGCCCGAACCCACGCCCACGACCCCCGCGTCCGTCTCGACCCGGACGATCGTGGCGCCAAACGAGCTCCGGGGCACGGGGTCCCACGCCGCGTCGAAGGCGGGGTCGAGCGGGAGAACGAGCCGTTCGAGCCGGATGGCGGTGATCCGCACGCGATCCTCCGTGAGGATGATGGGTCGCGGCCCACGGCCGGTGCCGCCGAAGCCGAAACCCTTTACATCATGCATCGCCAGTTGCTATCGTCGCAACCATGGTTGTCCAAACAGCGACGGACGCAGCCCCGGAGGGCCGGCTCGTCCGCGACCTCGCCCTCCTCGACCGCCTCGCCGACGCAGAGGCGGCCGGCGAGCCCGGCCTCGGCGTCTCCGCCCTCGCCGGGCTGACCGGCCGCGACAAGAGCCAGGTCTCGCGGGCGCTCGGCCGGCTCGCCGACGCCGGGTTCGTGGAGCGCGACACTGCGACCCGCCGCTACTCGATCGGCTGGACGGTCTTCTCGCTGGCCGCCCGCTCGTCGAGCGGGCGGCTGCTCTCGGCCGCGGTCGGCCCGATGCGGGCGCTCTCGAGCGAGCTCGGCGAGACGGTCCACCTGTGCGTGCTCGACGGCTCGGAACTGATCACCCTGCGCACCGAGGCGCCCGGCCATCGCTACCGCGCGAGCGGCTGGGTCGGCACCCGGGTGCCGGCCTACGGCACCTCGGCCGGACGGGCGCTCCTCGTCGACGCGACACGCGCCGAGATCGAGCGCCGCTTCGCCGCCGTCACGTTCGCGCCGAGCGGGCCGCACGCCCGGGTCCGGGACGTCGGCTCGCTGGCCGACGCGGCCACCGAAGTGCG
This sequence comes from Candidatus Limnocylindrales bacterium, assembly GCA_036382135.1. Taxonomy (GTDB): domain Bacteria; phylum Chloroflexota; class Limnocylindria; order Limnocylindrales; family CSP1-4; genus C-114. The sequence goes on from DASVIK010000161.1 coordinate 2,653, forward strand.
CGCGGCGGGCTATGCGGTCGTCGACGAGGAGTTCGAGGCCGGTGTGGCCGGCGTCTCGGCACCGATCCGCGACTTCAGGGGCGCGGTCGTCGCGGCCCTGAACGTGAGCGCTCCGGCCGACCGCTTCCGGTCGCGCCTCGCCGTCGCCGGGGAACGCGCTCGGGTGACCGCCGACGGCGTGAGTCGCACGCTCGGCTGGACCGGATCGGCCCCGTTCGGTCCGGCGACCGCCGGCCCGAGCTAGCCGGGGGTTGGACCACGCGGCGATGTCGGCTATCGTTCCCCTTCCATCCCAGAAGGAACCCCGGAATTGAGCGTCCCGACCGGCCACGCGGCGACCGTCGAATACGAGCACATCACCAAGTCGTACGACGCGGCAGCTCTGAAGAAGGGCGCCGGCGCCGTCAACGACCTGTCGCTGACCGTGCCGGCCGGCAAGATCTGCGTCCTCGTCGGCCCGTCCGGCTGCGGCAAGACGACCTCGCTCAAGATGGTCAACCGCCTGATCGAACCGACCAGCGGACGGATCCTCATCGACGGCCAGGACGCCGCCAAGCGCGATCCCACCGAACTGCGGCGCGGCATCGGCTACGTCATCCAGCAGGTGGGTCTCTTCCCGCACCAGACGATCGAGCAGAACGTGGGCACGGTGCCGCGCCTCCTCGGCTGGCCGGCGGCCCGCTGGAAGGCACGATCCGAGGAGCTGCTCGCGACCGTCGGGCTCGACCCCGCGAAGTACGCCCGGCGCTTCCCGGCCCAGCTCTCTGGCGGCGAGCGCCAGCGGGTGGGCGTCGCCCGGGCCCTCGCGGCCGACCCACCGATCATGCTCATGGACGAGCCCTTCGGCGCGGTCGACCCGATCGTCCGTGAGCGCCTCCAGAACGAGTTCCTGCGCCTCCAGGAGACGCTCGCCAAGACGATCCTGTTCGTGACCCACGACATCGACGAGGCGATCAAGCTCGGCGACATCGTGGCCGTGATGCAGGCGGGCGGCAAGGTCGCCCAGTTCGCGCCGCCGGCCGAGATCCTGGCCCGTCCCGCGTCCGAGTTCGTGGCCCGTTTCGTGGGCACGGATCGCGGCCTCAAGCGGCTGTCGCTCTTCCGCGTCTCGAGCCTCGACCTCGGCGTGCCGACGATCGCGCACGTGGGCGACGATGCGACCGCCGTGCGCGGCAGGGCCGCGGCGGATCCCCTGGCGAGCGCGCTGCTCGTCGACGACCAGCGGCGACCGCTGGGCTGGCTGCTCGCGTCCGAGCTCCCATCGAGCGGATCGATCGGGCCCGAGCACACGGTCCCGGTCTCGCCCCTCCTCGACCGCCGGACCACGCTCAAGGACGCCATGTCCCTGCTGCTCGGGAGCGACGTGAAGGCCGGCGTCGCGGTCGACCGGACGGGCGCCGTGCTCGGCCTCGTGACGGTGGCCCAGATCACCGATTGGGTCCGCACCTCCGACGACGCCGTGCCGGACAAGCCGTTCGAGGACGAGGACTTCACGCCGGTGGCTGAGGGATGAACGGCAAGCCGCTTATCGAGATCGGCTGGGTGAACGACCACTGGGGCCTGATCGGACAGCGCTTCATCCAGCACCTCCAGCTGACCCTCGTCCCGGTCGTGGCCGGTTTCGTGATCGCCCTCCTGATCGCGATCTTCGTGCTTGGACGGCCGCGCCTCTACGCGCTCGTCATCGGCATCGCGGGGATCCTGTACACGATCCCGAGCCTGGCCGCCTACCTGCTCGTGGCGCAGTTCACGAAGCTGTCGCTGCTCACCGCGATCATCCCGCTGACGACCTACACGCTGCTCATCCTTATCCGGGGGATCGTCGCCGGATTCCGGTCCGTTCCCGGCGACGTGCTCGAGGCAGCCGAGGGGATGGGCTACACCGCGACGCAGCGTCTCCTGCGCGTCGAGCTGCCCCTGGCCGTCCCGCTCATGTTCGCCGCCGTCCGGCTCGCGACGGTGACGACGATCGGCCTGGCCACGGTCGCGGCGATCCTCGGCGACACGTACGGTGGTTTCGGGCAGTTCCTGACCGAGGGGCTCCAGAACTTCTTCTCGACCGAGATCTATCTCGGCGCGATCCTGTCGGTGGTTTTCGCCGTCGCGGCCGACCTCATCCTCGTGCGCGTCGAGCGCCTCGCAACACCGTGGGCGCGCGCCCGGGCAGGGGCCCGCTGATGCCCGACGTCGTGGGCTTCCTCTCCGACCCGGCCAATTGGTCCGGCTTCGACGGCATCCCGACCCGCCTGCTCGAGCATCTCGAGATCTCCGGGTCGGCCCTGCTCGCCGCGCTCATCATCGGCCTCCCGCTCGGGTTGCTCATCGGCCATACGGGCCGCGGCGCGACGATCGCGATCAACATCGCCAACATGGGACGGGCGATCCCGTCCTACGCCTTGATCGGCATCATCCTCCCGGTGTCGCTGAGCTTCGATCCGGAGCTCGGGCTGTACGTCATCCCGACCTTCCTGGCGATGACGGCACTCGCGATCCCGCCCATCCTCGTCGGCGCCTACGCTGGGCTCCGCGAGGTGGACCGCGACCTCATCGAGGCCGCCCGGGGGATGGGGCTCCGCGAGCGTCAGATCCTGGTCGGGATCGAGGTGCCATTGGCCGCTCCGGTCATCGTCGGAGGCATCCGAACGGCGGCGCTCCAGGTGATCGCCACGGCGACGATCGGGTCCATCGTGGGGGGTGGTGGCCTCGGACGGTATATCTTCGACGGGTTGCTCCTGCCCGATCTGCCACGGCTCGTGGCGGGAGCGCTCCTGGTCGCGGCGTTGGCGATCGTCGTGGATATCCTGTTGGCCGGCGCCCAGCAGGTCATAACCCCCCGTTCGCTCCGGACCGGGGCTCGCGCGCCAGAGCCTCCGGAGATCCCCGGAGAACCGCCACCCACCGGAGCGCGTGCCCTCGTTCGCGGGGTGGGTGGATGAATCTGTCAGCAAGCAACGGCCCGACCGCACCGACGATCGGTGGGCGGCCATCAGGAGGAGGAACCATGCGGAACAGCCGCCTACTCGTCATCGCAGCGACCGTCGTCATGATCATGGCGGCGTGCTCGGCTGCGGCAACCCCGGTTCCGGCCACGCCGGCCCCGGCCACGGCATCCCCGTCCGCCGCGGCGTCATCTGCGACGCCATCGTCGGCGGCACCGTCCGTGGCGCTGCCGAGCGTGAAGATCGGCTCGGACAACTTCTACGAGTCGAAGCTCATGGCCGAGATCTATTCGCAGATCCTCGAGCACGCCGGGTACACGGTCGATCGCCACTTCGGCCTCGGCTCCCGGCCGGCTCGCCA
>DASVIK010000162.1:0-2996 GCA_036382135.1 Candidatus Limnocylindrales bacterium
GACCGATGGCCTTCAACCAGGGGTTCTACAACCTGTTCCTGGCGATCGGCGCCGCGAGCGGCATCGGCGCGGCCGTCCTCGGTCACCCCGAGATCGGACGGACGCTCGTCCTGTTCACCTGCGGTTCGATGGCCCTGGCCGGCCTCGTCCTCGTCGTCACGGACCGACGCCTGGCCGGTTCGGCGCTGATCCAGGCCGGCGCGCCGCTCGTGGCCATCGTCGGCGTCCTCCTCTCCTGACCCGAGGGCCCGTCGCCCGCGCCGGCTCCGCGCGCCATCCCACGCACGGCAGGAACGCGCCTCCGCCGCGCGGCGGACCCTCGCTCGCTACACTCGGGCCGTGGACCTCCATGTCGTGGCTCCGCTCGCCTCCCCTGCCGAGCGGGCGGCGGTGGACGCGGTGCTCGATCCGGAGATCGGGCCGGCGGTCTCGGGCTGGGCGGGCGGGACGCGCATCGCGAACGACAGTCACATGGCCCGCGGCGGGCACGCCGCGCGCAGTCGTCGCGACCTGCTCCTCCCGGCGCTCCATGCGGCGCAGACACGGATCGGCTGGATCAGCCAGCCGGCGCTCGGCTACATCTGCCGCCGCCTGACGGTCCCGCCCGCCGAGGCGTACGGCGTGGCCACGTTCTACGCGCTGTTCGCGACGAGCCAGCGGCCCCCCGATGTCGCCCATGTCTGCGACGACATCGCCTGCCGGCTCGCCGGCGCGGAGCAGACGTGCGCGACCCTCGAGAGCCAGCTCGGGCCGGCCGGGACGCCCGCCCGTGACGGCGCCGTCACGTGGCTCCGGAGCCCCTGCCTGGGCCTCTGCGAGCGCGCCCCGGCCGCGCTCTTCACGATCGCCGGGGAGCGGCCGCGGACGTTCACCGCCTCGCCGGTCGATGCGCTGGGCGTGATCAACCGGCTCGACGATGCACGCGCCGGCTTCGCCGACGACGACGCGACCCCGACCCCGATGCCCGGCTCGAACCCGGACCTGCGCGCGATCGTCCCGCAGGCCGTCGACGACGCCCTCCGGGGCGGTCTGCGACTGCTGGCCCGGGTGGGCCGGGTCGACCCGACGAGCCTCGCCGGCTACCGGGCGAGCGGCGGCTACGACGGCCTCCTGCGGGCGTTCGCGATGGGCCGCGAGCAGGTCGTCGCCGAGGTGACCGCCGCGCGCCTGCTCGGACGCGGCGGGGCGGCATTCCCGACCGGCCGCAAGTGGGCGGCCGTGGCAGCGCAGCCGGCCCAGCCGCACTACCTGGTGTGCAACGCCGACGAGTCGGAGCCGGGCACGTTCAAGGACCGGGTGCTCATGGAGCACGACCCGTTCGCGCTCGTCGAGGGGATGACGATCGAGGCCTACGCCACCGGGGCCAGCCGAGGCTACCTGTACCTCCGCGGTGAGTACCCGCTCGCCGGGGAGCGAATGGCGAGCGCGATCGCCGCCGCCCGTCGCGAAGCGCTCCTCGGCGTCGACATCGACGGGTCGGGCTTCTCGTTCGACATCGAGATCCGGCGCGGCGCCGGTGCCTACATCTGTGGCGAGGAGACGGCGCTCTTCGAATCGATCGAGGGAGGCCGTGGCGAGCCACGCAACAAGCCGCCGTTCCCGGTCGAGGTGGGCCTCTTCGGCAAGCCGACCGCGATCAACAACGTCGAGACGCTCGTGAACGTGCCGCTCATCCTGCGCGAGGGTGGCGCGGCGTTCGCGGCGGTCGGCACGGAGGGATCCACGGGGCCGAAGCTCTTCTGCCTGAGCGGCCACGTGAAGCGGCCGGGGGTCTACGAGGTGCCGTTCGGGGCGACGCTCGGCGAGCTCCTCGACCTGGCCGGCGGCGTCCCCGGCGGTCGCGAGATCCGGACGATCCTCCTCGGCGGGGCGGCCGGCTCGTTCGTGGGCCCCGACGCGCTCGACACGCCGCTCACCTTCGAGGGGACCCGGGCCATCGGCGCCAGCCTCGGTTCGGGGGTCGTCATGGTCTTCGACCGCTCGACCGATCTCGTGGACATCCTGCGCCGGATCGCGGCGTTCTTCCGCGACGAATCGTGCGGGCAGTGCGTCCCCTGCCGGGTCGGCACCGTGCGCCAGGAGGAACTGCTCGCCCGGGTCGCTGCGGGCACTCCCCGGGGCTCGGCCGCGGCCGAGCTCACCCTCCTCCGCGAGATCGGCCAGGCCATGCGCGACGCATCGATCTGCGGTCTCGGCCAGACCGCGTCGGCGGCGATCGAGAGCGCGTTCCGCGCGGAGCTGGTGGCGCTGTGAGCGCCGAGTTCGACATCGGCCGGATCCCGCTCGAGCCGCCGGCCCGCCCCTCGCGCGTGCCCACGGCGCCCGAACCTCCGTCCGCACCGGCCGTGGAGATCACGATCGATGGGCAACCCGTATCGGTCGCCGCGGGCTCGACGATCCTCCAGGCCTGCCGGGTCGCCGGCATCGACACCCCGACGTTGTGCTATCTCGAGAACCTGACCCCGGTGAACGTCTGCCGGATCTGCGTCGTCGAGGTCGCCGGGTCGCGCACGCTCGTGCCCGCCTGCTCGCGGCCGGCCGAGCCCGGGATGGTCGTGGCGACCGACTCCGAACGGGTCCGCCTCAGCCGGAAGATGGTCATCGAGTTCCTGGGTTCGTCGGTGGACGTCGGGCTCGCCGGCCCCCAGGAGCCGAACGGCGACCTGGCCCGCTACGCCGAGCGGTACGGAGCCGACCCGACCCGCTACGGCCAGCCCGCCGCTCCAGTCGCCGCCGGCGAGCGGGACGACCATGTGGTCGGCCACCACCATGCCCCATCCGGCACGAGCGACGAGGCGGCCACCGTCGCCCAACCCGTCAAGGTGGACAACGAGCTGTATGTCCGCGACTACGCACGCTGCATCCTCTGCTACAAGTGCGTCGAGGCCTGTGGCGTCGACGCCCAGAACACGTTCGCGATCGCGGTTGCCGGGCGCGGTTTCGACGCGCGCATCTCAACGGAGTGGAATGTCGGCCTGCCCGACTCGGCCTGTGTC
>DASVIK010000163.1:0-1824 GCA_036382135.1 Candidatus Limnocylindrales bacterium
CCTCCAGACGGCCGGCGTGGACCTCGTGAACGTCAGTGACAGCGCGATGGCCCGCGTCCGCATGGGCTGCCTCGCCGTCGCGTTCGGCATCCAGCACGATCTCGATCTCGAGTGCCTCGTCCATTTCACGACCCGCGACCGCAACCTCATGGCCCTCGAATCCGAGCTCCTCGGCGCGCACGCGCTCGGCGTGCGCGACATCCTGGCTCTGACCGGGGATCCGCCGCGGACCGGCGACCTCCCCACCGGCGCCGGGGTCTGGGACGTCGATTCGATCGGGCTCGTGGCGATCCTCGCCCGCCTCAACCGCGGCGAGGATGGAGCGGGCTCGCCGATCGGCCAGCGGGCCGGCTTCACGATCGCCTGCGCGCTCGACCCGACGGCGGCCGACCAGGCGACCGAATGGGACCGCCTCGCGCGCAAGATCGACGCCGGCGCCCATCTCGTCATGACCCAGCCGCTGTACGACGAGGCCCAGGTCGACGCGATGTTGACCGAGGCGCGGCGGCGGTTCGGGCCGTCCGGCTTCCCGGTCCCGGTGCTTCTCGGGGTCCTGCCCCTCCAGAGCTCGCGTCACGCCGAGTTCCTGCACAACGAGGTGCCCGGCATCACGATCCCGAGCGGGGTCCGGGCGCGCTTGCGCGATGCGGGCGACCGGGCGGCCGACGTCGGCCTCGACCTCACGCTCGAGCTCGTCCGGTCCGCCGCCCCGCTCGTCGCCGGGACGTACATCATGCCGAGCTTCGGGCGCTACGAGCAGTGCGCCGAGCTCGTCCGGCGGATCCGGGCCGACGTGCCGGCGGCCGCCCACGCCGCGGTGGCCGGATAGCCGCGGCGGGCCGACAGGTCGCCGCGGGGGCGGCCCCGGCGAGGGGGAGGCCGCTCCGGCTACACTCCCGGTGTGGGTGCCGTCGACACGATGGAAGTCTTCTTCGAGCTTCTCAACGCGGGTGACCGCGAGGGAGCGGTCGCCCTCATGGACGAGATGACCGAGATGCGGATCCACGTCCGCGACAGCGCCCAGACGCTCCGCGGCCGCGACCGCGTCGGAGGCTGGTTCCTGCGCAGTGAGAAGGGCCTCAAGATGATCCCGGGCCAGGTCCGCGACACGGGCAACACGTACGAGGCCGACCTGATCGTCATCAAGCCCGGCGCCCCCACCCAGCACATCGACGCCATGTTCCGCGTCGAGGCGGGCAAGATCACCGCCATCAACCTCACGAGTCGCTGAGCGGCACCAGGCCGGTTCGCGGTCGCGGGGCGACCGGTCCCGTCAGGGCGCGGCTGACTTCGAGGGCGAGGGAGCGGAGCTCGACTTGATCACGTCGGGCGGCGGCGGCGTCGGGATGACGAGTACCTGGCCGATCGTGATGACGTTCGCGTTCTTGAGGCTCGGGTTCGCCGCCTGGAGCGCCTTCTGGGTCGTCTTGAACTTCTGGGCGATCTTGATGAGGGTGTCGCCCTTCGCCACCGTGTAGGTCAGGGGTGTCGCGGCCGGCGAGTTCGTCGGGGCGACGGACGCGCTGGCCGATGCGCTCGCGGTCGGCGACGCCAGGGCAGCCGGCTCGTTCTTGGAGAAGAAGAATCCCGGAAGGATGAGGAGCAGGATCGCCGCCACGACGAGGGCCAACGCGCCGAGCGCGACCCGCGGCACCGATGAGAGGACGACGCGGCTGCGGATCGACGGATAGGCCTCGAACCGGTGCGGTCGCTCCCAGGCCGGCGTGGGGTCGTCGGGGTCGCGGCCGCGCTCGCCATGCGCGACCGGGCGCGCCTGACCCACGGCCGCGCGGTCGCGCCGGCTGCGGTCCGGCAGCGCCCGAG
>DASVIK010000164.1:0-4172 GCA_036382135.1 Candidatus Limnocylindrales bacterium
GGTTCCGACCTCAGGCCAGGGTGACCTTCTCGTGCCAGTGCGGGACCGTGACCTCGAAGCCGAGCGCCTGGACCTTCGGCAGGAGGGCAGCCTGGGCGTCCGGATCGCCGTGGACCAGGAAGACCCGGCGAGGTAAGCCGGCGTCGCCCGCCTTCCTGCCCCGGCCGAAGTTGCCGAGCCAGTCGAGCAGCTCCGACTGGTCGGCGTGGGCGCTGAAGCCGCTGATCGAGCGGATCTGGCAGCGGACGGTGCGGACCTGGCCGTCGAGCTTGACCGTCGTCGCACCCTGCTGGAGGTGCGCGCCGAGCGTGCCCTGGCCCTGGTAGCCCACGAACAGGATGACCGCCGTGGGATCGTCGATGAGGTTGCGCAGGTGACCGACGACCCGACCGCCGGTGAGCATCCCGTTCGAGGCGACGATCATGTACGGGCGCGGCGCCCGGGCGATCGCCTGTGACGCCTGGTAGTCGTTCACGATGACCTGGTGCGGGTAGTCGAGCGGCGAGCCCTCGGTCGCGAGCAGGTCGTGCGTCTCGGTGTCGTAGTAGTCGGGGTGCCGGCGGTAGACGTCGGACGCCTTCGAGGCCATGGGCGAATCGAGATACAGCGGCAGCGGCGGGATCTTGCCGGCCTCGAGCAGCCGATCGAGCTCCCAGACGACCTCCTGGGTCCGCCCGATGGCGAACGACGGGACGAGCAGGACGCCGTCATGGTCGGCGACCAGCCGGACGGTCTCGGACAGGATGCGGATCGCCTCGGCACTCGGCTCGTGCTCGCGGCCACCGTACGTCGACTCGACGAGGACGTACTCGGCGTCGGTCACGACCGTCGGATCGCGCAGGATCGGCGTCCCGGTCTGGCCCAGGTCGCCGGAGAAGACGATCCTCGTGTCCGTGCCATCGGCCGCCGTCACCCGCAGGCGGATGATCGCCGAACCGAGGATGTGGCCCGCGTCGACGAACGTGGCGTGGATGCCCGGCGCGACCTCGAGCTCCGCCCCGTAGTCGATGCCCTTGAACGAGGCCAGCGCCGCCCGCGCATCGCCCTCGACGTAGAGCGGCTCGTCCAGGTCGATGTCGAGGTTGGGCGGCTGCGCCCGGAGGTCGCGTTCTGGATCCGCCGCCCGCGGCGGCTCGATCGCCGTCGCGACGTGCTCGCCCGTGGCCGCGCTCCCGGGCGACGGCACGACGTACGGACCGGCCGGACCGCCGCCCTCGATCGTGAGCGTCTCGCCCTGCGCGGCCAGCTCGACCGCCGCCTCGAGCGCCGCCTCGTCCCGTCTGTCCTCGAAGGCCGCCTTGTCCGGGTGGCGCTTCTCCCAGCGCGCGTCGCGCTTGGAGAACTCCTCCTGCAGCTTGCCGGAATCGAGGAGGACGAGCGCCGCCAGCTCGACGGTCCCCTTCGTGGCCCAGATCGGGCCACCGAAACCTGCCTTGACGACGTGCGGGATGAGCCCGCAATGGTCGAGGTGGGCATGGGTGAGCAGGATCGCATCGAGCGCCGACGGGTCGTACGCCAGGGGGATGCGGTTGCGGACGGACTCGTTCGGGCTGCCCTGGAACATCCCGCAGTCGATGAGGATCCGCGCCCGGTCCGTGGTCAGGAGGAACTGGGAGCCGGTGACGGTGTTCGCCGCGCCGAGGAACTGCAGCTCGATGGTCATGACGCGGAGTGTGCCACCGTCGGGGGGCGGGCGCGGAGCGACCCGGCGCGGAGCGTCGCCGGCCGGGTCCGACCCCTACCATCGGCGGATGCTAGCGCGCTGGCGACCGGCCGCCGTCCTGCCTCGATTGCCCGGCCTCCTCGCGGGCCTCGTGACATTCGGCATCGGGATCGCCCTCATGGCCCGATCCGGTCTGGGTCTGGGGCCGTGGGAGGCGTTCCACCAGGGGCTCGGCGACCACCTGGGCGTCCCGCTCGGGACGATCAGCGTCGCGCTCGGCATCCCCATCCTGGCGCTCTGGTGGCCGCTCGGCGAGCGACCGGGGTTCGGAACGCTGCTCAACGTCGTGCTCATCGGCACGTCGACGAACGCGGGCCTGGCGGTCCTGCCGGCCGCGAGCGGGGTGCCCCTCCAACTGGCCGAGGTCCTGGCCGGCGTCGTGGTCATCGCGATCGGGTCCGGGCTGTACCTCGCGGCCGACCTCGGGCCGGGTCCGCGCGACGGACTCATGACCGGCCTGCATCATCGGTTCGGCTGGTCGATCCGGCGGGCACGGACGACGGTCGAGCTCACGGTTCTCCTCGTGGGGTACCTGCTCGGCGGCACGATCGGGCTGGGCACGGTGCTCTTCGCGCTGGGCATCGGGCCGCTCGTGCAGGTCTCCCTCGGCGTCTTCGATCGCGAGGGACGGGTGAGCCGCCGCGAGCGCGCGGCGATCGGCGAGCCCGGGTCGATGCCCGGTGAGTGAGGCGGTGAGTGGCCTCGAGGCCACCTGGGCAGAGGCGATGCGCGTGTTCGGGGACCTGGTCGTCGCGCGCAGTCGCGGCGAGCCGCTCGACCCTGCCTCGGGCTCCACGCGGGCGCTCGCCCGGCGCTTCCATGCGCTCCGCCGAGCGCTCGACCCGCACCTGGAGCGGGCCCTGGCTGCCGCGACCGGCCCGGACGAGCGCCGGGCCGTCGAGACGATCCGCGACTCCGTCGCGTGGTTCGACGAGGTGGAGCCGCTGCCGGCCCGCTCGGCGGGCAGCGGCTTCTCCACGCCGCCCGGCCTCGATGGGGACCCGGTCGTGGCCAACCTCCGCCGGGCGGTCTTCCGACGCTACGGGCGGGCCGCCGCGGCCGTTCGCGTCGGCGGCGCGACCTTCGACCGACTCACGGTCCTCGAGCGCCTCGCCAAGCTCGACGACCCGGCCGACCGGCGCCGCCACTTCGAGGCGCTGGCCCCGGTGTGGCGCTCGATCGACGGTGACGGCGGCCGCGACAGCCCGTATCGGCGACTCGTGCGCTCCACGGCCGACCGATGGGCGCGCCGCGGCTCCCCGATCGAGGCGAGCGCGGGCGCCGTGGGCCTCGCCCCGGGGACCCTCGAGCCGATGCTCTGGTCGATCCTCGACGCGTGGCGGGCGGTCACGGGCGGCGGATGGGTCGAGCCCTGGGATCGAGCCCACGCCGACGGGGCCGCCGCCCGACGGCTCGACGGCTTCATCCCGCTCGAGCGGCTCCAGCCGCTCAACGACGCGCACCTCGCCGCCCTGGGCGCCGATCGGGCGCGCCTGGGGATCGGCTACGACATCGTCCCGCGGCCCGGCCGCCCGGTCATCCCCGTCGCGTTCACGATCGACCGGGGCGTGGAGGCGGATGACCGCGATGGGTGGCGGGCCCGTGCGCCGTGGGTCTTCGCGACATACGGGTCCGGCGGGCTGGGCAACCTGGTCGAGCTGCTCCATGAGAGTGGGCACGCGGTCCAGGCGGCCGCCGTCCGAGCACGGCCGGCGTTCGCGGGCTACCCGATGGCCTCGGCCGGGTTCCTGGAGGCCGTCGCCGACGTGCTGGGCTGGGACGCCGACGAGCCCGCCTGGCAGCGGCATCACCTCGGCGTGGCGGCGACCGCGCGGGAAGCGGCCCGCCACCGGTACGGTGCCGTCGTGCTGGACATGTGCTGGGCACTCTTCGAGATGGCGGTCCATCGCGACCCCGACCGCCGCCCGAACGACGTCTGGACCGAGATCACGTCGCGCGGGCTCGGCCTCGTCCCGCATCCCGAATGGTCGTGGTGGGCGATGCGCGGCCAGCTCATCGACGGCCCGGGCTACCTCGCCAACTATGCCCTTTCGGCGATCGTCGCCGCGGCCATCCGCGAGCGGCTGCGCGAGCTGCGCGGCGACTGGTCGACGGGCGACCCGCGCTGGTACGGGTTCATGAGCGAGGCGCTGTTCGCGTCCGGCTCGGAGCGCGCGCCCGCCGATCTGTTGCGCGACTTCCTCGGCGGCCCGGTCACGGCCGAGCCGCTCCTGGCGGACCTTCGGCGCGCCGCCGGCTGAAGGGCGTGCGCCCCCTGCGGCTGTGCGCCCAGCGTACGATCCGACCGACGATCGACCCGCGCTCCGATCGGATCGTGCATGGGCGGCACCGTCTGAGCAGATTCCGGTCGTCCTGTGCCTGGCGCGTGCAGAACGACCGAACGAGGGCGTGGGTTCCGGTCGGTTGGCACGTGGGATGCACAACCGGC
>DASVIK010000165.1:0-7867 GCA_036382135.1 Candidatus Limnocylindrales bacterium
GATCCGGTCACTGCAACGGCGGTCGGCGACCACCGGTTCGACGATCGCTGGCCGGATGCCAGCGACGCCGGACGGGCCGAGCGGCTGGCCTTCGTGGAGCGCTGGCTGGAGCGTCTCCGGGAAGGCGCGCCGGGTGCGGCAGGTGTGGCTCCCGTCGCCGGTGCGGACGAGCGGGCGGACCGCGAGGTCCTCGTCCGGGCGCTCGAGGCGATGCGCTTCCAGGACACGGAACTCCTCGACGACCGGTGGGACCCGCTCACCTGGGTCTACGTCCTGGGTGCGGGCATCTTCCCGCTGCTCGCCCGGGAGTTCGCGCCCCTCGCCGTGCGCCTCGCCTCGGTCGCCGGCCGTCTCGAAGGCCTGCCCGCCGTGCTCGGGGCGGCCCGCAGCCAGCTCGTCGGGGCGCCGGGCCGGCCCGTCTCCCGGTTCCACGTCGAGACCGCGCTACGGCAGCTGCCCGGGGTCGGCGAGCTGGCCGATGAAGCGGTCACGGCCGCGGAGGCGGCACCCGACGATCCGGACGCGGCCGCCCTGATCCTCCGGCTCAAGGCCGCCGCCGCGCTGGCCCACGACTCCCTGGGCGCCTTCGAGACCCACCTCCGCGAGGTCACCCTGCCGACGTCGGAGGGGGAGGGAAGGCTGGGGCCCGAGCTGTTCGCCGCCAAGCTCCGGCACACGCTCTTCGTCGATCTCACGCCGGCCGATCTCCTTGCCCGCGCGGAGCGCGAATACGCCGCCGTCCGGGCCGAGATGATCCGGCTCGCGCGCGACCTCTGGCCAAGCTGGCTGCCGGATCGCCCGATGCCGAGCGCCGCCGGGGCCGGCGGGCAGGGCGCGGCCGATTCCGCGACCGTCCGCGGCGTGCTCGACGCGATCGCCGTGGAACACGCCCGACCCGAGGAGCTCCTCGAGCGCTGCCGCGCGGAGGTCGCCGCGATCGAGGCGTTCTGCCGCGCAGGCGACATCGTAGGGCTGGCCGACGAGCCCCTCGAGATCCGCTGGACGCCGGTCTTCCTGCGCGCCTTCGGTGGGGCGATGCTCGACTCGCCGGGCCCGCTCGACAAGGCCGAGAAGTCGTTCTTCTGCATCACCCCGATCCCGCCGGCGTGGACGCCCGAACAGGTCGAGAGCTATCTCCGCGAGGAGAACGAGCGGATGCTCCGGGTCCTGACGATCCACGAGGCCGTGCCCGGGCACTACCTCCAGGGCGTGTACGCGAACCGCAACCCGTCACTGCCGCGGACGATCCTGTGGTCGGGCGTCTTCGCCGAAGGGTGGGCGGTCTACGTGACCCAGGTGATGATGGACCTGGGCTACGGCGCGGACGACCCAGCGCTCCTCCTGGTCCACTGGAAGTTCTACTTGCGCGCGGTCACGAACGCGATGATCGACGTCGGGATCCACGCCGCCGCGATGACCGAGGACGAGGCCATCGGGCTCATGGTCGACGGTGGCTTCCAGGAGGAGTCCGAGGCGCGCAACAAGTGGGATCGAGCCCGCCTCACCTCGACTCAGCTCTCGACGTACTTCGTGGGCTCGACGCTGCTCTGGGAGATCGAGCTCGAGGGCCGACGCCGGGCGGCCGTCGCGGCCGGCGACCCGCGAGGCGCGGCCGCGGTGCCCGAGCCACGGGTCGTCGGCGGATTCGGGGACACGCCGGGATTCCGCTACCGGGAGCATCTCGAACGGGTCCTGGGCCACGGCTCACCACCGATCCCGGTCCTCCGCGCGCTCCTGTTCGAGGCATAGGTACTCGGGCCCCCAGGTACGGGTTACTGCCCCCGCCCGCACGGACGGGTGATGGCGGCGCGGGCGGGCCGGGTGGACGATTCCGTCCATGGACGGCCACGGGCTGTTGTTCCGCCCCGGATCGCTCGATCCAGCGGTCCCACTGGACGAGTTCCGCGCGTCCGGGATCCCCGTGATGCCGAACGCCGTCGTCGATCCGCCGGAGTGCGCCCGGGTCGAGCTCGTCGGCTCCCACCTCCGCGCGGAGGGCGGGGTGGACCTGGGGAACTTCACGCGCCTCTCCGACTACGTGAACTTCCTGACCGGATACTTCACGATCCGCGACGTCACGCTCCTCTCGCGCCTGGGCGAGCCGACACGGCTCACCTTCCCCGACCTGCGCGTCCGTCTCGGCGAGATCGCGATCGTCGGCCAGCGCGAGCCCGGCGTCCGCACGGACGACCCGGGCGACCGGTTCATCGCCAAGGCGCGTCGCCGGCTCGTCGTGACGACCGAGGCTCACATCGTCTACGGGTACGCCTATCTCCACGAGCAGGCCTCGCTCACGGCGTTCGTGGATGCGACCGATCCGCCGTTCATCCCGATGACCAACGTGCGCGTCCGCTGGCTCGCCGATCGCCGGCTTGCCGGCCGCTTCCCCTTCGCGCTCATCCAGCGCTCGCACGTCGTCGCCGTGGCGACGGAGATCAGCGGGGGCCTGACGCTCCTCTCCGGCCGCGGGGTGACGCTCGCCGAGTGACCGCGGCGGGACCGTCCGCCGATGGGGCCTCGCCCGAGGGCGCCTTCGCCGGTCGCGCGCTCGCCGGTCGCGTCGTGGCCGGCCCGCGAGCCGGGCCCCCGAGCGCCGACAGCCAGCCGTTCACGGCATAACCGGCCGTCACCGCCGCTCCGACCACGCCGTCGAGGGTGACCGCGAGGGCCGCCTTCGGTGACCCCTCGATCGCGCAGAGCGCGAGCGTCCACGCGGCGAGCGTCGCCAACGGCTCCGCCCGCAGCCAGGTGATCCCGCCGGCCTCGTGGACCCCGAGGAACGTGCGGAGGTCGCCGTCGGCGAGCCAGCCGGAGGCGATCGTCACCCCATCGGCGGCCGCGACCGCGCGGCGCCCATCGGGCGCGGCCGGGACGACACCCCGCGCGGCCTTCGACGTGCGGGCCGACCTGCCGGTCGAGGTGGGCACGATCGAGGACGGGAGCCGGAGCAGCAGCCACGTCCGATGCACGGCCTCCGGCGGATCCGCCACGGCGGCGGCCCCGAGGATCCGCTCGATGGCCGGACCGAGGCGCAGGTCGACGAACCAGGCGCTCGCCGTCGCACGCACATCGGCCGAATCGCCGAGGCCGCCCAGGGCGGCCACGATCGTCCGCGCCCGTAGCGCGGCCCGGGTCGTCCGATCGGCGACCGTCTCCGCCGGCGACACGACCGCCGGCCGGCGCGTTCGAACCCGAGGCTTCGACACCGCCGCGGGAGCGGCGCCCTGGGTCGGCCCCGCGCCGGCGACCTGCATGTCGACCGCCCCCAGGGCGTCGACCGCCGCGAGCCCGCCCGCGATGGCCTCCGCGACGGCCGCGTCCGTCGCTCCGCCCCGAGCCCCGGTCGCGTCGCGGACGGCCGCGATGAGCCGGCCGGCCGCTGACCCGCGGGCGGCAGCGCCATCGGCGGCGAGCACAGCCGCCAGCGCCTCGTGCACGGGTGCCAGATCGAGGTCGCGCAGCGCATCGTCGAGCGAGGGCACGCCGCGCCCGCCGAGCGTCCCGGCCAGGCGGCCCCAGCGCTCCCCGGCCCCGTCGGCGACGACCCGCCAGTCGAGGTAGACCCGGTAGTCGTATGGGCCGAGCTCGAGCCACAGCCCCTCGTGGACCAGGCCGTCGGCCGGCCACAGGTACTCGAGACCGGTGTGCGCCTCGCGGGCGCAGGCGAACGAGCCGTGCGAAGCGTTGCGCTCGAGCCCGAGGCCCGCGCCGAGCGTCCGCCTTCGCAGCGAGCGCTCACCGGTCGTCGGATCCGCCGCCGCGAATCCGACCGACTCGCGGATCCGGCCCGAGGTCGAGGCGTACCGGTTGTGCACGACGACGAGGGATCGCTCGCCGCCCGGGCCAACGTTGGAGTACGCGAGCACGTCCTCGCGCACCGCGCCGTCGTCGCCGACGGCGTCATACAGGAGGAAGTCGCGCGAGCCGGCGAACCAGCCTCGCCGGCGCAGGAGCGGCACGATCTCGCGCTCGTAGCGCGCCAGCAGCCCGTCGTCCACCGGCTCGTCCCAGCCCGCCTTCGAGAACTCGTGGCCGTAGCGTTCCCGGAATCCCTCGAACTGGCCGTGGCCGAGCATCGGCAGGCCCGGGAGCGTGGCCATGAGCGTCGCGACGGCGAAGTGCTTGTCGCCGGTGCCGAACTGCTCGCTGGCCGGCTTCTCGTCCGGGTTGGTCATGAAGTTCACGAACCGACCGAGGATCTGCGGGTCGAACTCGAGGGTGTCGCGCATGACCCGGCGGTACGTCGCGTTGTCCTCCTCGCGCAGGAGGACCATGAAGGCGCTGTTGTAGACGCGGTGCATGCCCAGGGTGCGGACGAAGTAGCCCTCCATGAGCCAGAACGCCTCGGCGAGCAGGAGCGTCCCGGGCGCCTCGGCCGCGACCCGGTCGACGACCTCGCGCCAGAACTCCGTCGGGATCGCGGCATCGAACTCGCGCTTCGTCATCGCGTGCTCGGCCCGGGAGGGGATCGCCCCGCTGGCCCCGGGCAGCGGGTGCCAGAGCCGCTCGATGTGGCGCTTCGCGAGGACCATCGCGGCGTCGAAGCGGATGACCGGGAACTGGCGGGCGACGTGGAGGATCGTCTGGATGACCGCCTCGCGGACGTCGGCGCGGAGGTAGTCGAGCTGAGCGGTGTCGTTCCACGGCATGCTCGTCCCATCGTTGCCGTGATAGAGGTAGCGCTCCTCGCCGGACCAGCGATCCGCGCGCTTGAAGACGACGGCCGCGTCCGAGTCGTCCCAGTAGTGATCCTCGAGGACGATCGCCACCCGCCCGTCGGACGACAGGTCGGGGCCGTTGAAGGTGTACGAGGGGTACGGCGGGTCGGGCACCTGGACGAACCACTCGGGATGCTCGATGACCCAGCGCGAATCGATGCCCATATGGTTGGGGACCATGTCGCTGGCGAGCCGGATCCCGTACCGCCAGGCGTTCGCCCGGAGGCCGGCCAGCGCGGCCTCACCCCCGAACTCGGCGGCGATCGCGTAGTCGTCCAGGGCGTAAGCCGAGGCGAGCGCCTCCGGGTTGCCGCGCCGCCGCTTGATCTCCTGGGACGCCCGGCTGCGCTCCCACAGGCCGATGAGCCAGAGCCCGGTCACCCCGAGCCGGGCCAGTCGCTCGAGCTCGTCGTCCGGGATCTGGTCCAGCGACCGGATGGGTCGGCCGCGCGATCGCGAAAGCTGGTCGAGCCAGACGTTCGTGCTCTTGGCCACGAGCACGAGCTCGGGCATCCAGGCGACGTCGCTGCTGAAGCGCTCGGGTTCGGCATCGGCGAGGGCCGTGCCCGCGTCCCCGCCGAGCGCACCCAGGCCACCGAGCGCGGGACCCGGCGGGCCGGCCCCCCAGCGGCCGAGGCCGGTTGCCTCTTCCGCGATGACCCCGAGCCCGATGAGCAGCCGCTCGAGGAGTCCGCCGCCCTCCGCGCCGAGGAGGTCGCTCCACCGGTCGCGCACGAAGATGAGCTGTCCGGCGAGCGACGCGGGCGAGGCGCGCGCCGGCGCCTCGAGGAGCGTGACGAGGTCCTGGCCGTCCGGCCCGAAGCGCGGACCGGCCGCGAAGTGCCGGCGGATGGCGGTGAGGACCGCCCCGTAGCGTGCGTCCGGGGCGACCACGAGCGGCGTGTCGTCGACGAGGGGCTGGAGCGTCCCGATCGCCGGGTTCGTCGCCGCGAGATTGGTCAGCAGGAGCTCGCGCAAGGCGTTGCCCGCTCCCGGTGGCGGGGGCGGAAAGGCCGTGGCATGGGCGCCGAGCGTCGCGCTCGCCGGACGCTCGCCGACGGTCGCGCGCACCGATTCGAGCGCTCGATCGAAGGCGGCGCCGTCGACGTCGTCGAGATATCGCGCGATGACGATCCGGAGGACCTCGTCGAGCAGGCCGAGGGCGAGGACGTCGCCGGCCAGCACGGTCGAGCCGGGGGTCGTGCGGGCAAGCCGGAAGGCCACGTCCCGGGCGACCGCGGGCCGGGCGAGGTCGAGGGGGCGGGGCGCATCCGCGAGCGCCAGGCGTGCCCGCGCGGTCGCTGCGAGCCGGACGCCGCTGGGTACACGGCGGGCCATCAGGTCGACGCCACCTCCGCCGCGGCGAGTCGCTCTGCCCGGGCCCGCTCGATGGCCCGCCGGAGGAGCTCGAACCCGGACGGGTCGAACTCGTAGACCCACTCGCGGATGCGGTCGGGCCGTGAGAACCGGGCATCGAGACCCCGGTCGATGGCCTCGCGGGACAGCAGGATGAGGTCGGCCCGCTCTTCGATCTCGGTCATGTCCCCTTCCACGTCGGCTTCGAGCGATGCCATCACGACGGACACGCCGGTCGTGCCCGAGATCGCCAGCGTCTCGCCGATGTTGGCCGCGCCGCGCGCCGAGGCGCACACGAGCCCGACGGTCGAGCCCGCCGGCAGGGCCGCGATCTCGTGGACGAGGTCCATGTAGCCGGGTCCGACGATCATCGCGATGACCGGCACGCGGCCGCCGACGAGCGCCTGCGCCTCGTCCGCGTGGAAGGTCGTCGTCGCCACGAGGTCGTAATGGAACCGGTCCAGGCGTTCGGTCAGGTCGTCGAGCAGCGCCCCCTCGGCGACCGCGACGTCCGGGAACGCGGCCGCGATCCGCTGGGCGTCGTAGGCCGCGTCGGCGTGGGTGCACTCGGCGAAGAGGATGTGGACGTGCGGCCCGGGCCGCTTGCGCTCGGTCGCCGCGGCGAACGTGGCCGAGGCCACCTCGTCGGCCGTGAAGCCCGACGACGCGGCACGACGCAGCATCTCGGCGACGAGCCCGGCCAGGGCCTCCGCGCCGCGGCGCTGGGGCGGCCGGTCCGCGACGTGGGTGCCGGCGCCGTGGCGGCTCGTCACGTAGCCGCCATCGGCCAGCCGCTTGTAGACGGCCCGGATCGTGTTGGGATTCACGCGCAGGGCTGCGCCCAGCTCGCGCACCGGGGCGAGGCGCGCGCCCGGCAGGAGGCGCCCCGAGTCGATCTGGTAGGCGAGCTGCCAGTAGATCTGGGTGGAGATCGGGACGTCCGAGTCCCGTTCCACGTCGAGGCTGCTCGACGGCCGGGCGCTCGCGGGCATCGGGAGGTGGGCCGGCGCCGGCAACCCGGCCGCCGGCGGCGCCGCTGGGATGCCGGCCGAATGGGACGATTGGATGGGGTTGGGAGGTCTTGACATAGTGTGCTGGTCCAAGTATCGTCTACTTGGCCTAGTAGACTATAGCAACTGGAGTTTCGAGATGGACGGCGTGCTCTTGCTCGCCATCATCGTCGCAGGTCTGGCGTTCTTCGGCGCACTCGCCCTGACGTTCGGGGTCGACTCGCGACCCGACTTCGGGGATCCGCGCAGCCCGGTGACCACCCTCTCCTAGACGAGCGGTCCGATCCCGCGATCGGACCACCTGGATACCGAATATCCCGCGCCGACGGGCCTCCCTCTCGTCGGCGATCTCACGTCAGCCCGTGGACCGCAGGCCGCGGGCTGACGGATTCCCGGGGTCAGGCGCCCAGGGCCCGGTCGCGATCGGTCGAGACCCGCTGGGTGACCGCCACGGTCCGCCGCTCGCCGGGCGCGAGCTCAGTCGGCCACACCCCCACGAGCGCGCTGCCCTGGTAGATCCGCTCGAAGCCGTACTCGGAATTCGAGACGGTCTCGATCGGGGTCCACCACGCCGCCGCCGGCGGTTCGAAGGACGTCGCGATCTCGAGCCCGATGTACGAATTGCCGCTGCGGATGAGGCTCGCCTCGGCCAGCTCGCCGGCGCCGTCGTGGGCCTGCTTCTCCCCGCCGACCTCGTAGTAGGCCGCCGGGTTGCCGCCGCCGCCGAGGAGCATGACCGCCCACTCGACCGCGAGATCGAATCGCACGGGCCGGTCGGACCGG